>NZ_ONTA01000058.1:0-21235 GCF_900320625.1 Megasphaera sp. DJF_B143 | reverse complement strand
TCGGCAGCACGGGCCTGCATATAAGCATCATCCATCCCGCGGAACATGGCAGCGAAGTTCTGTGCTGTATGTTCTACGGCTGCTTCGGCGTTGAGTTTTTCATCCCGTATCTGGGATACGATATCATCGACATAATCGTCATCATCGAGCATCATCTGATGCACTTCAAACACGGCAGCCTGTTCTTCGCCAATTTTTTCTACGGCCTTTTCATACAGAGACTGGAGCTGGCTGATTGACGCAGCGCGGGCCGCCTGAAAGCGGCTGACTTCCGCCTCGGCATCGTCAATAGGCCGGACGGCTGTAGAAATCGTATTGCGGTGAAATAGTGCCAGCAGTCCGATGGTGATGCCGGAACTTACGCTTTTTCCTTTAAGGGTCAGCATGACTTACACCTCCCGGTTATGGCAAGGGAGGATTGCCCATGCAGTCCTCCCCGCCTCATACATTAGAAATTTTCTTTGAAAAATGTTTCCATAGCAGAAGCTGCTGCTTCTTCATCGGCACCATCTGCCTGAACTGTTATGCTTTCACCCTGTTTGACACCCAGACCCATGACGGTGAAGATTTTCTTCAGATCGCCTTTTTTACTGCCTTTGGCAATCGTCAGGGACGAGGCATATTTCTTGGCTTCTTTAACCAGCAGTCCTGCCGGGCGGGCATGGATACCCTGGGGATCGGTAATGGTGTAAGTAAATTCTTTCATGATAATTCCTCCTCTGTATGAAATCCTATGGTTTAGTTTACTCTATGTTCATTAGTATGGCAACCGTTACGACTGGGGGCGTTTTTTGCGGATAATCCCCATGATGACGGCTGCAATGACAGCGCCGGCTGCCAAAGATGCAAAATACATAGGCCAGTTGGTGACGACGCCGAAGACAAAGATGCCACCGTGCGGTGCCGGTACGGTACATCCGAAAAGCATGGAAAGGGCACCAGCTGCAGCAGATCCGATAGCGCAGGGCGGAATAATGTGCAGCGGATCCGACGCGGCAAAGGGAATAGCTCCTTCTGTAATGAAGGACAGTCCCATGATAAAGTTGGTAATCGTAGACTGCCGTTCTTTCGGCGTAAATTTTTTCTTGAAGAGCAGCATGGAAAGGGAAATCGCAATGGGTGGCACCATGCCACCGATCATGACCGATGCCATGATGCCCGAGCTGACGGCCGCACCAGATGCGTCCATAAGGGATGCCGTACCAAAAACATACGCCGCTTTATTGATAGGACCGCCGAAATCGATTGACATCATACCACCCAGGACAAGGCCTAGGATGATGCGGCTGGATGTCGTCATAGATGAGAGCGTATCTGCCAGCCAGTGATTGAACACCGATGTCGGAGGATTAATGATATACGTCATGATAAGGCCGATGAGGACCAGTCCCAGTACGGGGTAGATGAGAATCGGCTTAGTCCCTTCCAACGCCTGGGGAAGATGGGAAAATTTTTTTTTCAGCAGGATGATGAGATACCCGGCAATAAATCCGGCAAAGAGGGCCCCGAAGAAACCAGAACCACCAGTCGTCGCCAGGAAGCCGCCGACGATACCCGGCATGAGAGCCGGCCGTTCACCGATACTGGCAGCAATATAACCGGCCAGGATAGGCATCATCATACTGAATGCCAGTCCGCCGACGTTTTTCAGGAATGCCGAAAGAGGAGTTCCTGTACCAAACTGGGCCGTACCGGCATTACCCATATCGAAAAGAAATGCCAGGGCAATGAGAATCCCGCCGCCAATGACGAAGGGCAGCATGTGGGATACGCCGTTCATCAGATGCTTATATATCTGACGGCCTGTACTTTCGCCGCTTTCCGCCTCTGTTACCGCTTCCGACTCAGAAGCCGTACCATGGAATACAGGCGGTGTTCCGTCCAGGACCTGCCGGATGAGAGCCTGCGGCTCTTTGATTCCTGCCGCCACTTTGACGAAGAGGACGCGTTTGCCATCAAACCGTTCCACCGGTACGTCTTTATCGGCAGCGACGATGACACCGGCAGCACGGCGGATATCATCCGCCGTCAGGTGATGCTTGACACCGCCGGAACCGTTCGTTTCAATCTTGATATCGACACCCATTTCAGCAGCCTTCTGTTCCAGTGCTTCCGCTGCCATATAGGTATGGGCAATGCCGGTCGGGCAGGCCGTAACGCCGATGACATAAGGGCGTCCGGCATCTGGTGCGGCAGATTGCGTTTCCGTATCTGTCACATCATCGGATACGGCATTGCCGTCTACAGCAGTTTCTTCAGCCGCCGCTTCAGCTGCGTCTTCAGCCAGCTGGGCCGTTTCGGCATCGGTGATGATCTGCAGGTATTCATCAGCCGATGCAGCCTGCATCAGTTTTTCCCGGAAATCATCATCCATGAGCATCCGGGAAAGGCGGCTCAGAACTTCCAGATGAATATTGGCACCACCGGCAGGGGCTGCAATCATGAAGAACAAATAGGCCGGTTCATCATCGAGGCTTTCGTAATCGACGCCCTGACGGACAATCATCGACGCCAGGCCTGGCGTCGCTACGGCGTCGGTCTTGGCGTGGGGAATCGCTATGCCTTCACCGATTCCCGTACTGCCTTCTTCTTCCCGGGCAAGGACACAGGCCTTGTAGGCTGCCGTATCTTTCAGATGACCGCCCTTTTCCATCAGTCCCACGAGATGATCGATAGCCCCGGCTTTATCAGCAGCCCGGGCCTGCAAATCAATACTTTCTTTTTTTAATAAGTCTGCAATACGCACGGAATTTTCCTCGCTTTCCAGAAAACGCACATCGGTCACAGTGTTTTATACAATTTCTTTATTTCCTTTTCGCCAGCAAGCCAGTCCTGGAACGCTGTAGCACTGCCGGCAGCAATCCCCCATTTCAGCGCTTCTTCCAGACTGCCGCCAGATGCTTCAAAACCAGCCAGGAAACCGGCTACCATGCTGTCACCGGCACCGACGGAATTCACCAGCCGGCCCTGGGGAGACGGACGGCGGTAGATCTTTCCATCTTCACCGAGAAGCAGAGCCCCGTCACCGCCGAGAGAAACGAGGACATTGCGTGCTCCCATGGTCTGGAGCCGTTTGGCACACATGATGATTTCTTCATCCCTGTGCAGGACAACACTGAAGAGTTCACCCAATTCATCCTGATTGGGCTTGATGAGAAACGGCCGGTAGGCAATGACGTTGCGCAGCAAGTCACCGGTGGCATCGACAACCGTGCGGATATGGCGAAATTCCATGCGTTTCAGGATTTGTTCATACATATCGCCCGGAAGAGTAGAAGGAATGCTGCCGGCCAGTACCAGCGTGTCTCCTTCATCCAGAGCTTCAATTTGTTTCATGAGCTGTTTCAGTTTATCCTTCGGAATAACCGGCCCCATTCCGTTGACAGCCGTTTCTTCTTCCGCACTGATTTTCATATTGATACGGGAATACCCCTTGTCCAGACGGATGAAATCACAATCGCCTCCGTTTTCTTCACAGAGCCGTTCAATTTCCTGCCCCGTAAATCCGGCCATAAAACCCAGCATCCGTGCCGGTATGTGGAGATTTCCCAGGACAAGCGCTACGTTGATGCCCTTGCCACCGGGATAAATCGTTTCCTTTTCGGCCCGGTTAATGGCACCAGCGGCAAATTTTTTCATGTGAACGACATAATCCAGAGAAGGATTAAAGGTAACGGTATAAATCAAAGCACATGCACCTCCGTCAATTTCTTATAAGGAGCAAAATCGACATCCCGGCTGCTCCGTGCCGTTATGACTGACACGCCTGTAAGAGGCGCAAATGTAATATGGGAAGCCAGGCCGAACTTGCTGCCATCCGCCAGTATATAGGCCCGCCGGCACTGGGAAAAGGCCGCGGCTTTGGCAGCAGCTTCTTCTGCGTCCGGCGTCGTACAACCTTCTTCCAGGCTGATACCATTGGTACCAAAAAAGCCATAGGTAAAATGATACTGCGCCAGTGCCTGAAGGAGTTCACTGCCGACGACGGATGCAGTCGTTCCCCTTACATGGCCTGGCAGCATATGGACAGATATGCCATTCCGGGCCAGTTTTTGTGCCAGGGGCAGGCTGTTGGTCAGAAAGGATGCCCCTGACCCTGTCAGAAAATCTGCCATCTGTTCCACCGTCGATCCCGCATCAAGATACACAAAATCGCTATCAGTCACGCAGGAAGCAGCATACTGGGCTATGCGCCGTTTTTCCGTCATATGGAGAGAATACTTATGTTCCAGTTCTTCCATATTGGCTTCATACACCCCTTCTTCAGAAGGCAGTGCCGTTGCCCCGCCATGAACACGGCGAAGCCGGCCGTCCCGGTGCAGGACCGACAAATCACGCCGCACCGTCGCTTCAGAAACCTGAAAATAATCAACCAGTTCCTTTACGGAAACAGAACCGCCGGCCGTTACCAGCCGTACCATCTCATCTTGTCGTTCTTCTGTCAGCACATATATCACCTACCTCTGTACAATCAGAATTACTTTTTATACCCCGTATTATACAAACATTTTCATTCATTTTCAATCACGTTCAATCATTATATTGAAATAGCAATCATTTCCGTTCATTTATACTAGAAGGTAATAGAAAAAACGGCTGCCACACGAAGCAACTATTTCATGTGACAACCGTTTTCTGATATGCTTTTCGCCTTTATAAAAACTATTTGAAAAATTTACATCTGTTACTGCATGCTGTGTTCTTTCTGTACACTGGCTGCTACAGCATTGTCGCTGGTAACAATACCATGACGCGTCTTGTATTTGAGGAAGAGCATAATGGCCAGAGCCAGTACGAAACAGCCAGAGAAGAACTGCAGTGTAATGGCATAACTGTTGGTCGTTTCCTTAATGAGCGACAGGACCAGGGGACCAGCAACGCCAGCAGCTCCCCAGGCCGTCAGGATCCGGCCGTGGATGGCACTCAGTTCCCGCGTCCCAAAAAGATCGGAAAGGTAGGCCGGCATGCAGGAGAAACCGCCACCATAACAGGTAATGATGAGCAGGACGAGTATCTGGAAACTGAAAGCTCCCGTGACATGGGACAGCTGCCAGAATGCCAGGATTTCAATAGTAAAGAACAGGACATAGGTCATAGAACGGCCCAGGTAATCGGAAACAGTAGCCCAGGCAATACGGCCGGCGCCGTTCATGAATCCGATGATGCCGACCATCGAAGCCGCTGCCATCGGCGACATGCCGACGACTTCCTGAGCCATAGGAGAGGCGACAGCCAGAAGAGCAATGCCGCAGGTAATATTGGTAAAGAAGAGCCACCAGATAGTATAGAGCTGCCACGTCTTCATCGCCTTTTTTACGCTAAACTGAGGCATGGCATCGGCATAGACCGGCGTATGGCGGGAACCGGCTTTGCGAAGAGCCGCATCGGAAACGGGGACTTCTCCCGGTTTGGGTGGAGCCAGATACAGAGAAGAAGCCGTCATGATGACCATATATACCGTGCCCAGGATGAGAAAATTGGGAATCAGGCCCAGATGCTGGACCAAAAGCTGCATGACCGGACCGGCAATCATACTGGCAAAACCAAATCCCATGATAGCCAGGCCCGTCGCAAAGCCACGGTTGTCCGGGAACCATTTGACCAGTGTCGAAACGGGAGTGATGTAACCTGTTCCCAGACCAATACCGCCAATGACTCCGTAGAAGAGATATAACAGAGGCAGGCTGTGGAAATATAACGCTGCAGCCGTGCCGAACATGCCACTGCAGAAAAAGGTCATGGCCAGCAGACCCGACTTACGGGGTCCGATTTTCTGGACGAAGCTGCCGAGAAAACCAGCAGACAGTCCTAAAAACAAAATAGCCAGGGAAAAGGTCCACGTCGTATCTTTGAGAGAAAATCCCATAGCCTGCATGATAGGACGGGTAAGGACACTCCAGGCATAGACACTGCCAATGCAGATGTGGATGCCCATAGCAGACAACGCAATAAGCCAACGGTTCTTTTTCATGAATCCATCTCTCCTTTGCGGTCGGCCGGCAAAGAGAGTGCAAAAAAAGCACCGGCCGGCTGGCCAAAGCATATTTTCATATCTTTGCCCAGACGGTCGGCGCTTTTTCTAAACGATACAGTCCACGTGGTTATTCCACTTGATTCCGTCAGGCCTGCATCGCATATTTTCTTGATGTTCTTTCATTATATCAGGAAACATCTGTCTGTCAATAGGGAGCCTGTCTTATTTTTCATTCTGATTTTCCGCAGCAATCCGGGCCGCCTGTTTCTGCTGGGCTGCTATCTGGGATAAGGTCTGTCCTGCCGGCGCATCGCGCAGGACATAGGCTTCATCGGCATCAGCCGGTGCATTAGATGCACGGCCAGTCTGTGTTACAGCCTGGGAAGCGGTAACCGCTGCTTTTTCGGCAGCTGTCGCCGTCGTTGCCGTCGTTACATTCTTTACAGCAGCTGCCGGGGCCGACAGGCGTTCAAAGCCATAGGTCAGGAGAGCTGCCGCATCACCAGCACGGTCACCGCTGTTGAGGATGGACGCAACCAGGGTATGACCATTACGCGTAGCAGAAGCTACCAGACAAGGGCCGCCATCGTTAGTCGCACCGGTCTTGATGCCGTCAGCTCCCGCAAAACCGCTGGTGAGAAATTCATTCGTCGTTTCGCAATGCTTCGTACCACTGTCTGCATAGGGCATGTCAAAGGAAGCATGATTGACGAGTCCCCGGAAATCGGCTGATTTCATGGCATAGGCGCCAATTTTTGCCAGGTCTCTCGCCGTAGAATAATGATTTTCATCAGGAAGTCCGGCCGGATTGGTGAAGTGCGTATGAATGGCCCCAATAGATGCCGCTTTTTCATTCATAGACTGAACAAAGCTGTCCAGAGACGGCGAAACCGTAACAGCCGCATCATATGCCACATCACAGCCCCCGACCGTCATCATGCCCGTCAGGGCATTGCGCAACGTCACCTTGTCACCGGGATAAATGCCGAGACGGCTCACATCGCCGGCCAGCTGCTGGGATGCATCGGATACGGTCATGACCGTATCGAGTTTTCCCGATTCGACGCCAAGGATGCTGGTCATCATCATAGTCGTACCGCCAGGATACATGCGCTGATCTGCATTTTTGGCATACAGTTCATTGCCCGTCGCAGAATCGATGACGCAGGCTGACTGAGCATCGATCTGCGGTTCTTCTGCCAGTGCCGATGCACTGAACATCGTAAAGCAGGCTGCCAGGACGACAGCTATAGACGTTTTCAAAGACATAATCATACACCCTTTCTCCTGAAGTTTTTATTTTATAATGGATGTTTTGCCGCCATTTTGGGTTTGCGCGGGTATTTAGCCGGACTCGTGCCACTCTTGCGGATATAGAGGACCGCCCGTTTATCGGAAAGCCCGGGAAGCGTTACCGGGCGGACTTCTTCCAGTGTCCCTCCCAATATGCGCAGGGCATTGGAAGCCTCTTTGATTTCTTCCTCATATTGCGCTCCTTTAAGAGCAATGAATAAGCCATTTTTCCGCACGTAAGGCAGCGCCCATTCACAGAGAATGGAAAGGCGGGCCACCGCCCGGCTGGTCACCAGATCAAACTGTTCCCGGTATGCTTCCTGATGGGCCATTTCTTCAGCCCGCCCGTGAAGGAACGCCACCTTCCGGAGGCCCGTTTCCCGGCATACTTCATTCAGGAAGTTCAATCGCTTCTGCAGGGAATCAAAAAAAGTCACCGTAAGATCCGGCCGGAAAATAGCCAGGGGAATACCGGGAAAACCGGCACCCGTACCGAGATCCAGCAGGGAGGCATCCTTTGGAAAATACCTTTCATCATAACAGGACAAGCTGTCAGCCATGTGTTTGACTGCTACTTCACCCGGATCGGTAATGGCTGTCAGATTCATGACTTTATTCGTTTCCAGGAGCAGTTCTTCAAACCGGCAGAACTGTCGTATCTGATAGTCTTCCAGTACAAGTCCCATAGCTTCCATAGCATGGATGAGGTCATTTTGAAACATGGCCGCCCTCCCGCTGATACTGTTCCAGATAAATGAGAAGGGCCGTAATATCTGCCGGAGAAACGCCGGAAATACGGCTGGCCTGCCCAAGAGACCGGGGCCGGATTTCATCAAGTTTCTGCCGCGCTTCACCGGACAGCGTATCAATATCGGCATACACAATGTCGTCCGGCATGAGTTTTTGTTCCAGACGGTTCATTTTTTCTACTTGTTCCATCTGGCGGCCAATATATCCTTCGTACTTGATCATGATTTCGATTTCTTCTTTGACATCGGCATCCAGTTCGGGCAGATCAAAAGTCTGGCACAGTTTGTCATACGACAGATCCTGACGGCGCAGTAATTCATAGGCCGTTATGCCCGTATGGACCGGAGCCGTGCCGAGAGCATCCAGTTTTTCCGCCATCGCTTTGCTCGGTGTAATGGAAATGGATCGCAAAGCGGCGATGCCATCAGCAATAGCTTTCTTTTTGGCACAAAATACGTCGTACCGTTCCTGACTGACCAGACCGATATCATAGCCTTTCTGGGTCAGACGCAGATCGGCATTATCCTGACGGAGGACGAGGCGGTATTCACTGCGGCTGGTCATCATGCGATATGGTTCCTGCGTTCCTTTCGTAACCAAATCGTCAATGAGTACGCCAATATACGCTTCCGAACGGGTAAGGATAAAAGGATTTTTTCCCTGCACCTTGCGGGCAGCATTGATACCGGCAATCAGGCCCTGGGCTGCTGCTTCTTCATAGCCGCTGGTACCATTGGACTGGCCGGCAGAAAACAGGCCGCTCACTTTTTTCGTTTCCAGGGACGGTGTCAGCTGCAACGGGTCGAGGCAGTCATATTCAATGGCATATCCGGGCCGCATGATTTTCACATCTTCCAGCCCGGGAATGGTGCGCAGGAATTCGTATTGGACATCGATAGGCATACTGGTACTCATGCCCTGGACGTACATTTCTTCCGTAGATTGTCCTTCTGGTTCGATAAAGAGCTGATGCCGCTTTTTATCGGCGAAGCGGACGATTTTTGATTCAATGGAAGGGCAGTACCGGGGACCGATACCTTGTATGATGCCATTGCACATGGGTGCCCGGTCAAGATTATCGCGGATAATTTTGTGCGTTTTTTCGTTGGTAAACGTCAGCCAGCAGCATTCTTTATTCCGGTTTTTCCGTTCTGACAGGAACGAAAAGGCATGACCATCCGTATCACCTTCCTGCACAGCCATTTCATCCGTACGAAGCGTACGCCGGTCTACCCGGGCTGGTGTCCCCGTCTTGAAACGCATGAGTTTCAACCCTGCTTTTATCAGCGACCCGGACAGATCTTCTGCCGAGCGCTGGCCGATAGGACCTCCGGAATAGGTGCATTCGCCGATGATGATTTTACCTTTCAGATATGTCCCGGTCGCCAGGATGACACAGGATGCGCCATAGACTTCCCCCAGTTCGGTCTGTACGCCGGTTACTTTTCCGTCTTTTGTAAGGAGGTCCGTAATCATGAGCTGCTTGACATCGAGATGATCCTGATTTTCCAGTGTTTTTGTCATGGTCATCTGATACAGTTTTTTATCTGACTGGGCACGCAGGGAATATACGGCTGGCCCCTTGCCCGTATTGAGCATACGCATCTGCAGGCACGTCAGGTCCGTATTGATTCCCATCTGGCCACCCAGGGCATCGATTTCCCGTACGAGGTGGCTCTTTCCCGGCCCTCCTACAGCAGGATTACAGGGCATAAGAGCAATATTATCAAGATTCAATGTCGCCATCAAGGTTCTGGCACCCAGACGGGCACTGGCAAGGGCTGCTTCACAGCCGGCATGGCCGGCACCGATGACGATAACATCATACGTATCTACTACATACATGGAATTTCCTTCCCTTTCGCAATACATTTGCAATCTATTTATCATTTACCCAGACAGAACCGGCTGAATATTTCTTCAACAATATCATCGTGAACCGTATCGCCTGTAATCGAGCCCAGCGTATCCCACGCCTGACGGATATCGATGACAGCACAATCCAGAGGCATTCCATCCTGCAACGACTGCCGTGCCCGTTCCAGAGCTTCTGCACTCTGCCGTACCAGTTCTATATGGCGGGTATTGGTCAGAAGAGCGCTGGGGCCATCGGTAAAGCCGCCTTTCAGCACTTCCTGCAGGAGTCTGTCCTTCAACTCTTCCAGACCGTCCCCGGTACTGGCCGAAATGGGGCAGATTGGGAAGCCATAGGTGCTCAGGTCCTGGCTGGTCATGACAGACGGCAGATCCGTCTTATTTAGGACAATAATGACATTTTTATCTGCCGCAGACTGGAGGATATCTTTGTCTTCATCCGTAAGGGGACGGGAACCATCTATGACAGCCAGGATGATGTCTGCCTGGTCCAGATACCGACGGGCCCGGCTGACGCCAATTTTTTCGACCGTATCATCCGTTTCCCTGATACCGGCTGTATCGACGAGGCATACGGGAACGCCGCGCAGGGTAATCCATTCTTCCAATACATCCCGTGTCGTACCCGGCACGTCCGTAACGATGGCCCGTTCTTCCTGAAGAAGACGGTTCAGGAGACTCGACTTACCGGCATTGGGCGTACCGGCAATAGCGGCCATGACGCCGTCGCGGATCATGCGCCCGTTCTGGGATTCTTCCAGCATATGCTGCAGTTTTTCCTGCATTTCCTGCAAAGCACCGGATACGTCCGGCACAGCAATATCTTCCAGATCTTCTTCCGGATAATCAATCATGACTTCCAGCCGCGTCACCAGCTCGGTCAGTTCTTTGCGGGTCTTATTAATGACCTTGGAGAGTCGGCCCTCCAGCTGGCTTACAGCACTGGTGAGACCGGCCCTGCTTTTAGCCTGAATCACATCCATGACGGCCTCAGCCTGGGCCAGGTCGATACGGCCATTGACAAAGGCCCGTTCCGTAAATTCACCGGGATTGGCCATGCGGGCACCACTGCGCAATATGAGCTGCAAGATAGATTCCAATGCTTCCCGGCCGCCATGGCACTGGATTTCCAATACGTCTTCTGCCGTATAGGAGTGAGGGCCTTTCATGATAAGGGCCAGGACTTCATCGATACAGGTCCCATTTTCATCGACAATAGTCCCGTACTGAATAGAACGATCACGGCGTTCCTTCAGGGGAACTGCCGATTTACTTTTAAATATTTTATCTCCTACAGCATAGGCATCGGGTCCGCTGATACGGATTGCACCGATGCCGCTTTCTCCCAGCGGTGTCGTAATCGCCGCAATGGTATCTGCCGTATCGTACATACAAACACTCCTTTCTGACAGGACTACAGGCGGACCGGTCAGATAACAAAAATGGCCAGATACCAGCGGTCCGTGAAAGATTCACTAACCAACTGACACTGACCACTGGTCACTTGCTCCGTTAGCCTTATTCAGCGTAATAAATGACGACATGACGGTACGGATCCTGACCTTCACTTTCCGTACGGACATGTTCGGCGTCCTGAAGTGCTACGTGGATAATTTTCCGTTCATAGCCGTTCATCGGTTCCAGGACGACTTTATCACCTTTCTTTTTCACCCGTCCAGAAAGGCGCAAAGCCAGCTGCTTCAGCGTTTCTTCCCGGCGGTGGCGGTAATTTTCGACGTCGAGCATGATGAAATGCCGCGTTTCTTTTCCCTGATTGGTTGTCAGATTGGTAAGATACTGGAGTGCATCCAGCGTCTGTCCATGTTTGCCAATGAGGATACCGAGATTTTTTCCATGGAGATGAAGGATAATTTTGTCCGGCTTGATCATTTTTTCAATCATGACCTGCATGCCCATATTCTTCAGGACTTCCTGGAGAAATTCCCGTGCTTTGGCAGCCGCTTCTTCAGCGGTAAAATCTTCTACGGAATCTGCTGATTCTTCTGCAGGAGAATCTGTTACGGAATCTTCCCCGTCATCGGCAGGACTAGCTGTTTCCGGTTCGGCCGGATCAGCAGCTGGTTCAGACGCAGACTGTGGTTCTGCCACTGCTTTTGTTTCCGTAGCGGCGGTCTGTTTTTCTGCTTCTTCTGCCTTGCGCACATCTTCCTGCTGCCGCTGCAGCACGTGTTCTGCTTCTTCTTTGGCTGTCACGCGGACGACGGCAGGCTTACTGCCAATGCCGAGAAAGCCGCTTTTCGGTTCGGCCAGCACTTCTACCGTCACTTCATCACGGGTCAGTCCCAGCTGTACCAGACCGGAACGGACAGCATCTTCTATCGTTTTTCCTGTCGCTTCTACATGATTCATGCGTTAGCAGCTCCTTTCTTTTTGCCGCGGAACATGATGATCTGCTGCAGCCACTGGAATACGTTGGATACAACCCAGTAAATGACAAGGCCACTGGGGAAACTGATGCTGATCCAGCCAATGAAAAGAGGCATGACAATCTGCATGATTTTCTGCTGTTTAGCCTGGGCTTCATTCATCGCTACCTGGGCACCGCTCATCTGTTTCTGGATAGCAAAAGTGGAGATAGCTGAAAGAATAGGCAGAATATAAGTAGGATCGGCATCGCCGAGACTGGGCATCCAGAGAAAACTCTTGTATGCTTCATCATAGGGATATTCACGAAGGGCATAAAATATGGAAATAAGGAACGGCATCTGGATAAGGATAGGCAGACAGCCTGAAAACGGACTGACTTTTTCTTCTTTATACAATTTCTGCAGGGCCATCTGCATTTTTCTTTGGTCGCCCTTATACTTTTTCTGTAATTCCTTGACTTTCGGCTGAATTTTCTGCATGCCTTCCATAGAACGGATTTGTTTAGCCGTCAGAGGCGCCAGTATCAGCTTGATGATAACCGTCAGCAAAATGATGGCAATGCCATAACTCGGATACCCGACCATATGGGTAAACTGGTAGCAGTAATCGAGAAAAACGGACATAATGCCAGACAGCACGTCCATGATTCCGCTAAAAAAACTCAATACTCTCAACTCCTGTCGAAGATTAAAAATGAAAAAATCAGACAGCCTTCATTTCATCTGCCTGATACCTAGGGTACAGGATCATATCCGCCTTCATGAAAGGGATGGCATTTTAAAATGCGCCTGATTGCTAAATAACTCCCTTTCAGTGCGCCGTACTTCTGCAACGCTTCAATGGCATAAGCAGAACATGTAGGATAAAAACGGCAGCACGGCAGATGCAGCGGAGATATGCACATCTGATAAAAACGTATCAGGAATATGAATAAGGATTTCATTCACATCGCTTCTTCCATACGTTCGCCCGGCGGAACAATTGCAGGATGCTCCGCTCAGCTTCTTGATATCCAACCTGTTTTAAATAGCCGCGCCCAATCAGTACCAGATCATAACCGTCTTTCAGCTCGTATTGATGGAGGCGGTATACTTCCTTCATCAGCCGGCGGCACCGGTTGCGTTCTACGGCACAACCGATTTTTTTGCCAGTTACAAAACCGATACGGGTTGGCTGTTTGGGAGAACGGGGCAGTACATACAATACGGCCAGGCGGTTGACAACAGATCTGCCATGGCGGTATACGAGCTGGTATTCCCGGTTTTTGCACAGCCTCTTCTCTTTGTTTAACTCGTACATCGTATAGTTCCTAAGCTTGTAATTCCTAAAAATGGCAGAAGAACAGAAAAATTCCTTCCAGGAACTTTTCTGTTCATCTCGTAAAAATTAAGCAGAAAGCTTCTTTCTGCCTTTCATGCGGCGTTTTTTCAAAACCATACGGCCACCTTTAGTCTTCATTCTTTCACGGAAGCCATGAGTTCTTTTCTTCCACAATACATTCGGCTGATATGTCTGTTTCAAGATAGACACCTCCTTCTTATCGATACAACGTATATTGAATTTACACCATAACAGTGTAATTATAGACAATCCCCCTGCCGATGTCAATTGTTTATTGGAAAAATTTGAAAAGACTGGGTTATCCAAAAAAGCAGAGATATAGACGGAGTATATAGATGCTTTATTAAATATAATCAAAGCCTAACATATATATAACCAATTTCTAACTTCTATTTGTGCACAACTTACTTTTGATGTACAATACAGATGTGGTCTTCATACAAATATTCACCAAGTTATACACAGTTTATCCACAGATTGTGGATAATTTAATAGGTCGGAAACTCGATATTTATCGGCTTTCCGCTTTTTTCAGCCTATTTTATCCACTTTATCCACAATCTTTTATGAACATATCCACACATCACCCGATTGGAAAGGAATGCATGACATGATAGACCTGACTGAACTCTGGATCGGTATACTGACCGATATACGGCCTCAGGTATCCCCGCAAATTTACGACAACTGGTTTGAAGCAGCTCTGATTCCCTGTATGTATGAAAACGATGTCCTGACACTGGATACGACGAGTCGTTTCGTCTGTTCTTTCATCAGCAAAAAATATACAGATCTCCTGGAAACGGCAGCCAGCCATGTAACAGGCCGTCCTACACAGGTACGCCTTATCTACAGCACGGGAGGGGAAACGACCCCCGACCCGTCTGTATCTCCGGCAGCACCATCATCGGCGTCTTCAACACCTGCAGCATATCATCCGGAAAAAACGGTATCTGCAGCACCAGCTTCGTCTTTTAAAGTACTGGAAGAAGACACGATCCGGGAAAACCAGGAATATGATGAACCCGAATGGGCACAAACGACACTGGAACCGGTAGATACGGAAAATCCTGATACGTATGAATACGAAAGTATTTCTCTTCCAGAAATCCGCTCAGCCAAAGATATCACGCCACCGCCAGCAGCAGAAAAACCAGAACCGGCCCCGGCCGCACAGGTTCCCGTTTCTGACGGACTGAACAGCAACTATACGTTCGATACGTTCATCGTTGGCAACAGCAACCGTATGGCTAACGCCGTCGCATTGTCCGTAGCTGGTGCACCGGCCCAAAAATACAATCCTTTCTTTATTTATGGCGATTCCGGACTGGGAAAAACTCATCTAATGCACGCCATCGGTCATAAAATCCGGGAAAATTTCCCTAACATGAGTTTGCGCTGCATTACCAGCGAAGACTTTGCCAATGAGCTCATCCAGTCTATCCAGGATAAAAATCCGGAAAGCTTCCGACAGCGGTATCGCAACGTCGATGTACTCCTCGTCGATGATATACAGTTCCTGGAAAATAAAGAACATACACAGGAAGAATTTTTCCATACTTTTAATAAGTTATACCAGGATCACAAACAAATGGTATTCACCAGCGACCGGCCACCACAAAATCTGAAAAAACTGGAAAACAGGCTCCGTTCCCGATTTCAGGCCAGCGCCGTCGCCCGCATAACGCCACCGGATCTGGAAATGAGGACAGCCATTCTCCGCCGCCGTTCCCAGTCTGAACACATTGAATTCCAGAATGATGCCATCAATTTCATCGCTGCTAATGTCAGTGAAAATATCCGTGAACTGGAAGGAGCTTTTGTCCGCGTCACGCTACAGGCTGCAGAGGAACATTCACCGGTTACGCTCGACATAGCCCAGCGGGCATTACAAGATTTAGTACAGGCCAGTGACAAGAAAAAATATATTACCATTGATGAAATCACAAAAGCCGTTTGTCAGTTCTATAAAGTAAAATATGAAGACCTGATGAGCAAGAAGAAAACCAAGTCGATTGCTTTTCCCCGCCAGATAGCCATGTATCTCTGCCGGGAACTGACGGAAAACACGTATCCTCATATAGGAACGGCATTCAATGGCAGAGACCATTCTACAGTTATGCATGCCTGTGATAAAGTTGCCAAGGCAATGGAAAAAGATAAAAATTTTCGCACCATGATAGAACAATTAAAGACGCGCATCATGAGCGTGGACAAATGAGCGGAAAAAATGTGGAAAAAAATCCGTTTATCCACATCTTCCGGAAAACAGTGGATTTGTGGATGGAAAAATCCTGTTTATCCACAAGTTATACACATCTGTGGATAGCATAAAATAAGGCTTTCACAGGACTTATGCACAATTTCACAGCGCCTATGACTATTACTACGATTTTAACTCATTTTTCAATTAACCTCACCATCATAGAAAAGGGGACAACCATGAAACTCAGATTCAAAAAAGAAGACCTCAACAAAGGACTCCAGTCCGTACAAAAAATCGCCCAGGATAAAAGTAATAACATTTCTTATGAAAATGGCCTGCTCATCAAAGCCATCGGCGATATGATCGAATTCCAGGCCAATGATTACGATATGGGAATCCGTACGGAAGTACCGGGCATCATTGAAGAACCAGGCGAAGTATTTATTGCTAATCCATTTCTCATCGAACTGACACGCCGTCTGCCTGGTGATGAAATCGAGATGATCAAAGAAGATGGAGATACCCAGCTCCTGTTAAAAGGCGGAAAACTGAAATTTGAATGCCTGACAATCAATCCGGATGATTTTAATGAAGTAGACATTGTTGAAAATGGTACTTCTTCTTTCACGACAGACAGTATTACTCTGAAAGACCTCATCGACCATACATCATATGCCTGTTCTACCGATACGGCCCGTCCTATTTTCACCGGTACACATATCGATGTAAGCGGGACGACTCTCAATATGGTGGCTACAGACACTCATCGCCTGGCTCTCAAATCAGCCGAACTGGCCCAGCCGGTCGAACAGCCTTTCAAAGCCGTCATTCCGAGCCGGCTGCTCATGGAAATTGCCCGTCAGCTGCCGACGGATATACCGCAGGATGTACAGATTGTAGCGCTTCGCAATTTTATGACTGTCCGGTTTGGCAATATCTTTATCCGTACCCGGTTGATTGAAGGAGAATTCCCAAATTACCGCCGGGTTATCCCGACACAGTTTACCAGTACGGTGACGCTGAACCGCCAGGAATTTACGGCAGCCGTCGAACGCGCTTCTATCGTGGCAAAAGATGCCCAGTATAATGTCATTAATTTTGCTATTCAGGACGGACAGATCAGCCTGACCAGCCAGCATCCCGATTACGGCACGATTGAAGACAGTGTTTCCTGCCAGATTAAAGGCGAACCCATCCGCATCGCTTTTAATGGAAAATTTGTCCTGGATATCCTGAAACACTGCCATAGTGAAGAAATTGTACTCCAGCTGAAGACAAGTAGTCCGATGCTGGTACAAGATAAAGATGAACAGAATTGTGTATTTGTCGTTACACCAATGAGGGCAAAATGATAAAAAATATCGAAATTAAAACTAATATGATACAGTTAGACCAATTCTTAAAATGGGCTGATGTCATAGAAAGCGGAGGACAGATCCGTCCGCTTCTGGATGAAAAGAGGATTTTTGTCAATGGCGCATTATGCCAGGCCAAGCGGAAGCAGCTCCATTCCGGTGACATCGTTGAGATAAAGGGTATCGGTACGTATAAACTTATTGGGGAATAAAACTATGCTGATTCATGATATCCGCCTGCTGCATTTCCGCAATTATGATGATGAACGAGTGACATTTCCACCATCGATTGTCGTGCTGCACGGAAAAAACGGCCAGGGAAAAACGAATCTCCTGGAAGCGCTGTATATGGCAAGTATTGGTAAATCGTACCGGGGACTTGCCGATGCGGACCTCATCCAATGGAAGCAGCAGACGGCAAGTCTGATCCTTAATTTCAGCCGCAGCGGTGTCATACAGCAGATTAAAATGATTCTTTCCAAAGAAGCAAAGAAAGAACTATGGGTCAATAAGACGAGAGTGTCGCGCAGAGAGCTGATCGGTACGTTAAATGAGGTCCTGTTTTCACCAGAAGATTTGCAGCTTATCAAGGCGGGACCGGCTCTTCGCCGCCGGTTTCTCGATCGTGAATTATCACAGGTCAGTCCGGTGTACTGTCAGACTCTTCTCCGGTATCACCGGGCTGTTGCCCAGAGGAATCTGCTGCTTAAGCGAATGAAGTATGAAAAGGTCCAGTCCCTGGAAGAGTGGGACCGCCAGATTGCCAGCCTGGCAGCCGATATCGTACAGCGCCGCCTTCAGGCCCTGCATAAAATCCGCCTTCTGGCCCGGATTACCCACAAGCGCCTCAGCGGAGGGGAAGGACTGGACATTGACTATGTGCAGCCTTATGGTGACGGTAGGGAAAAGGATGCTCAGTGGTATTATGATATGCTGCAGTCCCATCTGGAACAGGACCGGTACCGCATGTCTACATCGGTCGGGCCCCACCGGGACGATTTGGAATTTTCCATTGCCGGAGCCAACTTAAAGAAATATGGCTCCCAGGGACAGCAGCGCACGGCTGTTCTGGCATTGAAGCTGTCCGAACTGGAATATATGAAATCGGAAACAGGGGAATATCCGGTACTTCTTTTGGATGATGTCATGAGTGAACTGGATAGTCAGCGCCGTCAGGCGTTATTATCCTTTGTTAAAGGACGTATCCAGACATTTATCACGACGACGGAACCGGATATGTTCCGGTCTGTTGCTGATTGTTCTTTTATCTGTATTGAACAAGGCAGGGTGGCTGCCAATGGTTAAGCGGACCCATGAAATGGGAAAAGCCGGACTTTCTATACCGGCTGTCCTCAAAGAAAATAAACTGCTTACACCGTTCCGCTTTTTTCAGGCAAAGCGGGACTGGCCTCAGATTATAGGTAAACAAATTGCGAAATATTCTTATATTAAAGACGTAGATAAAAATTGCGTAATAATAGGCGTTCTCAACCCTGTGTGGATGAATCAGCTTTTTATGTACAGTCAGGAAATACAAAAGAAACTTAACGATTATATCGGTGAAGATTTCGTCCAGTCGGTGCGGTTTGTACGCAGTGGAAAAAAGCCGGCCCCGGTCGTGTATGAAACCCTTGAAGGAGAAGAGGAGTCAGATTATCCCCGGGGCCGTATCCGTGATGTGGTCTTATCCGATGATTATGTGCAGATGGTGAGGCAGGAAACATGCCACCTGCCGGAACGCATCCGCGGAAAGATGGCAGCCCTGCGCTTTGCCCAGGAAAAACGGCGCCTGTCCATGGAAGCCGAAGGCTTCCGCCATTGCCCGCGCTGTGGCCGCTGGCTGGCAAAAGGAGAAACGATATGTCTCCTGTGCCGTCTCGAAGACAGGCAGCACAAGAAAAAGCTGGTACACGACCTGTTGATCCAGATGCCATGGCTGTCACTGGATCAGTTCGTTCATGAGATAGGAGCCGTACGCAGTGACCGGCTGTACGTAGAACTGTACAATGAAGTACGGCGGGACTGTATTTATAAGCTCATTGAACGGATCCACTACGATAGCGATACACCGGAAGATGATTTATTCCTGGCTTTGTTCATCACGAGGAAAACGCCGGTGGAACTAACCGATGATTATGTCCGCAACCTGGCTAACCGTTATAGAAAGAAGGAGTGATTATGTATCTTCATATCGGCGGAAACCGGATGATCGATGTACGCCGTCTCGTCGCCCTGTTCAAGGCTCATCCCAGCCGTGCCAGTAAAGCCAATCCGCTCATGCAGTACTATAAACCGTATGAATATGTGGGAAATAGTACAGAAAAGATTGGTACATATGTAGTCACGGAAGATGCTGTGTATGGTTCACCCCTGTCTCTTTCTACGCTGGTCAAACGGTATGAAGAGCTGTTTAGTGTGGATTGAACGGCTGAAATCTGGTATAATAAGATGTTACAGGTCCTGTATCGTCACAGGAGGACAGAAGAGGAGGAGCATTGCATGTCGGAAGACAAGAAAATAAAGTATGGTGCGGAACAAATCCAGGTCCTGGAAGGGCTGGAAGCCGTACGCAAACGGCCGGGTATGTATATCGGCAGTACGAGTCTGCGTGGACTGCACCATCTCGTATATGAAGTGGTAGATAATAGTATTGATGAAGCATTGGCCGGTTATTGCACACATATCGAAGTGGAAATCGGGGAAGACAATAGCATCAGCGTCATTGACAATGGCCGTGGTATTCCCGTTGCTATGCATAAAGTGGGGAAACCGGCTGTCGAAGTCGTTCTGACTGTGCTCCATGCCGGTGGCAAATTTGGCGGAGACGGTTATCCTATTTCCGGTGGGCTTCATGGTGTCGGCATCAGTGTTGTCAATGCATTGAGTGAATGGACCCGCGTGGAAGTCAAACGGGATGGATATTTGTATACTATTTCCTTTAAGCGTGGCGTGACCGACCAGCCGCTGATGAAAGTGCGTCCCTTGCGCCCCGGTGAAGAAACAGGTACCCACGTCACATTTAAACCGGATAAGGAGATATTCCCTGATACGGTCTATGATTTTGATACGCTTAAAACACGTCTGCGGGAACTGGCCTTCCTCAATAAGGGATTGCATATTACCCTGACGGATAAACGCGGTGACGGAAAACAGGAAGTATACTGCTATGAAGGCGGGCTGGTCTCGTTCGTAGAATTCCTGAACGAAAACCGTACGGCTGTTAATCCGACCGTTGTCCAGATTGATGGTGAAAAGAATAAAGTCATTGTCGATATCGCCATGCAGTATAATGACGGGTACAGTGAAAATATCTTGAGCTTTGTCAATGACATCTTTACTGAAGAAGGGGGAACTCATCTTTCAGGATTCCGTTCCGGTCTGACACGTACGATCAACGATTATGGCCGGCAGGCCGGACTCATCAAGGATAATGAAGATAATCTGTCCGGAGACGATGTCCGGGAAGGTCTCACGGCGGTCATCAGTGTCAAAGTGCGGGAACCGCAGTTTGAAGGACAGACTAAGACGAAACTGGGCAACAGTGAAGTCAAGGGGATTGTTGATAACATCGTATCAGACGGACTGCGGGAATATCTGGAAGAACATCCTGCAGAAGCTAAAAATATCATCAATAAGACGATTTCTGCATCGAGGGCCCGTCAGGCTGCACGCCGGGCACGGGAACTGACACGGCGCAAGAATGCATTGGAAATCAGTAGTCTTCCCGGCAAGTTAGCCGATTGCTCGGAAAAGAATCCGGATCAGACGGAAATTTATCTGGTCGAAGGTGATTCTGCCGGCGGCAGTGCAAAGCAGGGCCGGGATCGCCGTTTCCAGGCTATCCTGCCGCTCCGTGGCAAAATTATCAATGTGGAAAAGGCAAGGCTCGATAAGATACTGGCCAATGATGAAATCCGGTCTATGATTACTGCTTTTGGAACGGGTATTGGCGAAGAATTCGATATTACCAAGCGCCGGTACGATAAAATCATCATCATGACCGATGCCGATGTCGATGGTGCCCACATCCGTACACTGCTTCTGACATTTTTC
>NZ_ONTA01000059.1:0-3705 GCF_900320625.1 Megasphaera sp. DJF_B143 | reverse complement strand
GGAATTAACGGCAACCCGTAAAGGCTGATCGATACAACGGCATAGGATAGACAAAAACAGGATCCGCTCCACGCGGGTCCTGTTTTTGTCTATTATCAGGCAGAGCACGGACTATCTTCGGATAGGTGTTTGACGGTTTTTGCCGAATCCAGTAGAATAGAAGATAGAAAGGTGGTAGTATATATGATTATCAACTGGTTTCCCGGCCATATGGCCAAGGCCCGCCGGCTCATCGAAGACAATCTGAAAGTCATCGACGTCGTCATCGAACTGGTCGATGCCCGGATTCCCATGAGCAGTACCAATCCTATGATTGCAAAGCTCATCGGGCAGAAGCCGTCTCTGGTCGTTCTGAATAAAGCTGATCTGGCCGATCCGGACTGTGTGGCGGAGTGGCTGACTTATTATAAACAGCAGGGCCGCCTCGTGCTGGCTCTCAACAGCAAAGACAGTCGCAGTGTCAAACAGCTCCTCAGCAAGGTACGCCAGCTGGCCGCTCCCAAGCTGGAACGGTGGAAGATGCGGGGGCTCAGGACCCGGTCGGTACGTACCATGATCCTGGGCATTCCTAACGTAGGTAAATCGACACTGATCAATACCCTGGCACACCGGAACGTGGCCAAAGCGGCCGATAAGCCCGGCGAAACCAAGGGCAAGCAATGGGTCCATCTGGGAGACAAGCTGGAATTGCTCGATACGCCGGGCGTGCTCTGGCCGAAACTGGAAAATCAGACCTATGCCTGCCGGCTGGCCGCGACAGGAGCCATTTCCGATACGGTCTTTGACATGGAAACGGTTATCTCCGAACTGATCCGGGAACTGGGTCAGTGGTATCCGGAAGAACTAAAAGGCCGGTTCAAGCTCGATAGCCTGGACGAAGCTCCACTTGCCACGGTCGAAGCCATCGGCCGCAAACGGGGCTGTATCGTATCGGGCGGCACCGTCGATATGGAAAAAACGTACAAGCTCATACTGAAAGAGTTCCGCGAAGGCCGCATTGGTGCCCTGTCCCTCGACCGGGTAGAAGAACTCAGCGGGGAGGATGCGTAATGGAAACGGCAGCCTATAAACTGGCAGAGCTGAAAGCTATGCTGAAAGACGGACAGACCGACATCCCGGCCCTACTGCAGGCTATGAAGGAAGACTCCCGCGTGTCCGTACAAAAAGAAGCCGCCGCCTTTATGCGCCGCAAAGTGCGGGAAGAAAAAGAACGGGAACGGCTCCTTTCTATGTATACCTACGAAACCAGATTTTATAATGAAAACATCTATCACGTGGCCGGCATTGACGAAGCGGGGCGGGGACCCGTCGCAGGACCGGTTATGATCGCTGCCGTCATCCTGCCTCCCTTCTGGGAATGTCCCGGCCTGAATGACAGCAAAAAAGTACCGCCGGCCAAACGGGAACGGCTCTACGACAAAATCATGGCCGAAGCCGTCGCCGTCTCGTGCATCGCCAAATCGGAAAAAGAAATCGATGACCTTGATATCTATCACGCGACCCAACAGGGCATGTACGATGCCGTCCGGACCCTGTCCGTCCCGGCAGAAGCCGTCCTGGTCGATGCCATGCCTCTGCCGGCCCTTACGGTGACCCATCAGTCCCTGGTCCACGGCGACGCCCTCAGTGCGTCCATTGCGGCGGCATCGATCATTGCCAAAGTGACCCGGGACCGGCTCATGGAGCAGTATGACAAGACGTATCCGGAATACGGTTTTGCCGTGCACAAAGGCTATCTGACCAGACTACACAAAGAGGCCATCGAAACCTACGGGCCCTGCCCGATTCACCGGCGTAGTTTTGAACCCATATGGACGATGACTCACTTTCACAGAGGAGATGAATGATATGAAACGAATCGGATTTATCGGACTGGGCATCATGGGTGTCCCCATGGTCCGCAACCTGTGCAAGGCAGGGATGGATGTCACAATCATAGACAATGGACACGGCAACCAGAAAGCCATAGCGGAACTAAAACAGCAAGGGGTCCACACGGCACTGACGGGCAGGGAAACGGCCCGGAATCAGGATGTGGTCATCACCATGCTCCCCAGCGGGCGCATTGTAAAAGATGTCCTCACCGGTCCCGACGGCGTACTGGCCGGCATCCGCCCCGGTACGGTCCTCATCGACTCCAGCTCGGTGGCTCCAGTCGAATCGCAGGAATTTGCCGCCCTGGCACAAAAAGCCGGCTGTCCCTTCCTCGATGCACCCGTAAGTGGTGGCGAACCCGGTGCCATAGCCGGCACGCTGGCTTTCATGATCGGCGGCGACGAAATGGTAGCAGAAGGGGTCCGGGACGTCTTTCTGGCCATGGGCTCATCGGCCGTCGTAACAGGACCTAACGGGGCCGGATCGGTGACGAAACTGTGCAATCAGATCATGTGTTTCATCAATATCGCTGCCGTCTCCGAAGCCCTGGTGCTGGCCCAGAAAGCCGGTGCGGATCCTAAGAAAGTGTATGAAGCTGTGCGGGGTGGTCTGGCTGGCAGTGCCATACTGGAACAAAAAGCAGCCCGTATCTATGGCCGCGATTTTGCTCCCGGCGGATTCCTGGAAAGTCAGATGAAAGATATCAATCACGTCATGGAAACGGCACAGGAACTGGACGTCCCCCTGCTGCTGGCACCAATCGTACAGCAGATTACCCAGAGCCTCATGCAGGAAGGCCGCGGCCGGGAAGACAACAGCTGCATGGTGACCTTCTATGAAAAACTGGCCGGTATAACCGTACAGACAAAAGAATAAGAAAAAGGGACTGGGCATGACAGCATACTTCTGTGAAATATGCGTTCTTATCCAGTCCCTTTTCCGTAACACTCACGAAAGCCCCCGTATATACGCCTCAGCCTTGCTGACCGATACGACGTCGATCCAGCCGGTCTTTATCAGGTGCCGGCAGATGCCAAAGACGATGCCGTGGCCTGTGATGAAGTGCCGGAGTTTACTCAGCCGCGCTTCCCATCCCGGAACGGACTGATAGCCCTTCATGGCCTGATCGAGCAGATGATTGCCGGGCCATCCTTCACGGAAATAGCTGTGGATGAATAAGAACAGATCGAGGACGCGGCCATCGACGTGGAAGAATTTCATTTCATTTTCCCAGTCGAGAAAGGTAATCGAACGGGTAGCGGGATTCCATGCAATATCGCGCAGGGCGGGCCGGCCATGATGCAGTCCGTATGAATGGAGCTGGGCCAGGGCCACTCCTGCCTTGTGATAGGCTTCGGCCGCGTCCTGTGGATATTCCTTTACGATGCGCTGCAGCGGCCGGCCGCTGGCTTTCATGACGAAATAATCGGGACCCAGGAGGACGATGGCCGGCGCCAGAGGAATCCGGCTGTTCACCAGTCCGATTTTATAGACCTCCGTCAGATAGGCCGTGTGCGCGTTCTGCTTGGCAAAGCGGTTGCGTCCGTTGGACAGGCTGCGCTTGATAAAATACGATGCATCCTGATAGGTAAAAGACAGAACCCGCTTCTTCGGCTGTTTATCCATGGCCATACGGGCAGCTTTTTCCATTTCCCTGTCATACATAGTGGTACCTCCATCCCAAAAAGAGAACTGTATCTATTTTACATGATTTTTATAAAGAAGCAAGGAACCGGTCAGATTTTTCTATCGATTTCCGGGATAGTGCAAAATAGTTCTCGGTAAGACTTGCCAAAAAGAAAGAAGACCCTGATGATAATGAGAGGCCAT
>NZ_ONTA01000060.1:0-4267 GCF_900320625.1 Megasphaera sp. DJF_B143 | reverse complement strand
CGTTGCTGGCGCGCTGAAACTCGCTTCGCGCAGACAAAACAGCGCGCCGGACGCAACAGGTACGCCCAGCATCCGTCACGGTCCATGATGACCGCACCGGACCGGAGCCGTTCCCGCAATGTCACCAGCCAGGGGCCCGGTGGCTGGTTGGGTTCGTGTTGCCGGGCTTTCTATAGAACTTATTAAAATAAGAGACAATTTTAGTCTTTTCTGATATACTAAAATTGTATGAAAAGAGTTTGGAAGTGAGGGGACACAGATGATTACTTGCAACGGCAACGGCAGCTTTGACATGCTGGTCATTGGCGTCGATAAGAAGATGAAAGCCCTGCAGCGGGTACCCAAGGAGGATGTAAAGGCCCTGAAGGTATTTGTTGAGGAGCGGCCTGATATATTGGATTATACTTCGCTTTATGTGTATCATTGTGCCAGTGGCAGCAAGGTACATACGTATCTCCTGGTAGGGCTGGACAATAAACCGGTACAGTATGCGACGTATGAGGATTTCCGGGTAGGCCGCCAGATTTTGCAGGCTGCGCGGAAGGAGAAGGTCCGGGAGCTGGCTCTTTTGATCGATACGCTGGAAATGGATATTCCATCGCTCATCGACGGACTGTTGTACCAGAATTATGAGTTTATCCAGTACAAGACCCAGGCGTCGCCCAATCTGGTCAAGAATATCAATCTCATTACGGCGAGCCTGCAGATTAAGGAATTGAATACGCTCTGCTATGTGTATTCGTCGGTTTATGAAGGGATTTATCTGGCCCGGGATCTGACGAATATGCCGTCTAATGACCTGACGCCGCGGAAGTTTGCCGATTCGGTACAGGAGTTGTGCAAGGGCGAAAATATCCACGTCGAATCGCTCAACAAGTGGAATCTGGAAAAGCGCCATATGGGCGGCATCGTAGCGGTCGGCAAGGGCAGTATGAATCCGCCGCAGCTGGTGTCGGTTCTGTACCAGGGCGATCCGGACAGTAAGGATGTGCTGGGGCTGGTCGGAAAGGGCATTCTCTATGACAGCGGCGGCCTGTCTCTCAAGTCCCACGCCAATCTGGAGTTCATGAAAGACGATATGGCAGGAGCCGCAGTGGTCCTGGGCGTTATCCGGGCGCTGATGCTCCTCAAGTATCCCGTCAATGTGCTGGCCGTCATGCCTCTGGCGGAAAATATCCCGTCGGGCATGTCCTACCGCGTCGATGATGTCATTACCATGTACAATGGCAAGACCGTGGAAGTCAAGAATACCGATGCCGAAGGCCGGCTGGTCCTGGCCGATGCCGTAGCCTATGCCCAGGATAAAGGGGCGACGCGGATCATCGATTTCGCTACGTTGACGGGAGCCTGTGTGACGGCTCTCGGTACGGTGCGCAGCGGCATGATCGGCAACGACCAGGAATGGATGAACCGCATTTTCACTATGGCGGAACGGGTCCATGAAAAGGTATGGCAGTTCCCGGCGGACCGGGAATATGAAAAGCAGCTCCAGAGCGATATTGCCGATTTGAAGAACGTCGGCGGTCCCGAAGCCGGAGCCATTACGGCCGGCTTGTTTATCCGTCAGTTCATCAGGGAAGGGACGCCGTGGATCCATTTCGATATCGCCGGGACGGCATTCCTGGAAAAGAAAGACGATATGGGCTATATAGGCGCGACCGGGACGGGCATCAAGACGGTCCTGGAATGGCTCAAAGGGGGCCAGTCGTCATGAATGTAGATCTGCATATGCATACGACCTGTTCTGACGGCCTGTATACGCCGGAACAGCTGACGAAGATGGCAGCAGAGGCCGGCCTTTCGGTCATGGCCATTTCCGACCACGATACGGTGGCTGCTTACTCCGGTCATTCTTTTGCACCGGGCATACGGGTCATCCCGGCTATTGAAATGAGCAGTGATTACGATGGAGAGGATGTCCATGTCCTGGGCTACTATATCCGGCCGGATCAGAAAGAGCTGACGGAGTATTGCCGGCAATTCAAACAGCGCCGTCTGAACCGGGCTCTGGAGATCGCCGACCGGTGTGTATCCCTCGGCTATGACATCGACCGCGGCCAGATAGAAGGGATGCTGGCCAAAGGGGGGACCGTAGGCCGGCCGCATATTGCCCGCATGCTCGTCGCCAAAGGGTATTTTCCCGATGTGAAAGCCGTATTCGATACGATACTGTACCGCGGCGGCCCTGCCTACGTGCCGTATCACCGCCTGACCGTCGATGCCTGTATCGACCTGATCCATACGGCAGGAGGGCTGGCTTTCCTGGCCCATCCGGGACTGTTGAAGCGGACCTTGTCCCGGGTCCTGGCCTTTCCCTTTGACGGGCTGGAAGTCTATCACCCCAATAACCGCGGCCGCTGTGACGAATTCCTGCGCATCGCCCGGGAGCATCACTGGCTGGTCAGCGGCGGTTCCGATTTCCATGGCGTACCGGGCCGGTTCCCGGAAACGGTCGGGTCCTATGCCGTAGATGAATCGTACGTGCACGGGCTGCTGGCCTATCGGCCGTAAGACCGGGAAGCGGCAGGGCAGTCTATGTCATGGCAGGCAGAAAGAAAGGATGAGGAATGATGCATATTACCGGCTTTATCGGTGCCAGCGGGACAGGGAAGAGTTATCATGCCCTGGTCGTGGCGCACGAAAGGAATATCGACTGTATCATCGATGACGGCCTGCTCATTTATCAGAACCGCATCGTCGCCGGCCAGTCTGCCAAGGAGGAAACGAACCGCATGCAGGCCGTGCGCCGGGCTATTTTCCTCGACCCGGCCCATGCTGAAGCCGTCCGCAAGGCACTCCTTACGATCCAGCCGCCGCGGCTTCTCATCCTGGGTACGTCGAAGCATATGATATGCCGCATCTGCCAAGCCCTGCACCTTCCTCATGCCGATGATTATATCCATATCGAAGACGTATCCTCGGCAGCGGAAATCGCCAAAGCCAGGGATATCCGCCTGAAAGAAGGCAAGCATATCATCCCCGTGCCGACGATGGAGCTGAAATCTCATTTCCACGGTTATCTCCTCGATCCCATCCGTTCGTTCCTGTCCGGCCGGGGTGGCAGGAAATCCGGCGTGGAGCAGTCTGTCGTCCGTCCCGTATTCAGCTATTATGGCAAGCTGGTCTTTTCCGATGATGTCCTCTTTGCCCTCGTCCGCCATACGCTCAAAGGGATGAGCGGTATTGCCCGGGTGAACCGTGTCAAGGTGGCCAAGAACTACCTGTCCCATGCCAACGGCCTGGCCATTATCCTGACGCTGACCATTTATTACGGGGAAAATATCCGCCAGCTCCTGCGCCGCGTCAAGGACGAGGTACAGCAGTCTGTCGAATACACTACAGGAATGTCTGTGGATGTTATGAAAATTACCATTCGTGGCATTGCGCCCCGTTCTTGACAGTCTGCAAGAGGCCATGCTACCATTACATATAACTGCATAGGAGCTGTCAGGTGTCGCAAGACTCAATAGAAAAGCCGGTATAAGCCGGCGCGGTCCCGCCGCTGTAAGGAGGAGCGCTGCTGCAGAAACGCCACTGTATATCTGTATGGGAAGGCGCAGCAGGGTCATGAATCCGAGCCAGAAGAACTGCCTGACAAAGAATCACCGGCAGACCTGCGAGCGATGGGGATGGGGATTAGGACTCTGTTCTGTTATAAACCGTAAGGATGACGTATCCCTGCGGTTTTTTTCTGTTTCAGTTGTTTCAGTATGTATAGGAGCGGTAGTATGGAAGCGATTACTAGTGGATTTTTGTTGTTCCGGCAGGGTGGGATTGTCATGTACATCCTCCTGTTGTGTTCATTGTTTGTCGTCTATATCGGTATGGAACGGGCTATTTTTTATACCCACATGGATGCCGGGGCAGCCTTTGCCCAAAGGTTTTACACGTATATGAAACTGGGACAGTACGATAAAGCGCGGACGCTGGCCGATGAAAGCCAGGGAGGGCTGGCCTATATCCTGCGCGACGTCTTTGCCGGCCGTACGGGCAGGGATGTCCGGGCTTATATCGAACTGCAGTCGGGCATTCTCATGGCAAAGCTGCGCAGCCGCCTGTATTATCTCAGTGTCATCGTGACCCTGGGGCCGATCCTGGGCCTGCTCGGAACCATCAGCGGTATGATCCGGGCCTTTAGTATTTTCAACGTACAGACTGGCCAGTCGGCCGCTATCACCGGCGGCGTCGGCGAAGCGCTCATTGCTACGGCTTTCGGCCTATGCGTGGCTATCCTGGCCCTGCTGATCCATTCGTATTTCACGCAGCG
>NZ_ONTA01000079.1:0-2092 GCF_900320625.1 Megasphaera sp. DJF_B143 | reverse complement strand
CACAGCCGAGAGCATTCAGCAAGACAGCCCGGTCTTCCTGCCGCACCAAAGGCCGTGCCGGTCCCTTCAGGCGGCGCACAGAATCATCAGAATTTAAACCTACGATCAGGTGTTGTCCCAGCATTGCCGCCTGCTGCAGATACAATACATGGCCTCGATGCAGGATATCAAAGCAGCCATTTGTAAAAACAACCGTTTCTCCCCGTTCCTGCCAGCTGCGGATTTTCCGGGCTGTCTGATCCCAGTCCAGTGCTGTATAGGGTGACCAGCGCGGGGGCTGCCACTGTGTCCAGAGCTGGATTAGTTCACTGCGGTGGACCGGATATGTACCGACCTTCCTGACGACGATACCGGCAGCGGCGTTTGCCAGCTGAAGGCTCGTACGAATAGAAAGATGACCGGCAATAGCTGCCAGAAACGCTGCCGCAACCGTATCTCCGGCACCGGATACATCAAATACTTCCTGTGCTGTAGCCGGATTATTCCAGACGCGGCCATCGTGGCTGACGACGGTTATCCCCTTTTCTGAACGGGTGACCATCAGATTGGCAAAATCATATTTTTTATGCAGTTCCATGGCGGCCTTAACTACTTCACTGCCCTCGTTGGCCACTTCATATCCGGCGCATTCAGATAATTCCTTCATATTAGGTGTAACAAAGTCCGCCCCATCATATTTTGACCAGTCTTTGCCCTTAGGATCGACGAGAATGGGAATGCCGGCAGCCTTTACGGTACGAATAATTTGTCTGGCAACTTTATCAGTCAGAACGCCTTTATGATAGTCCGATAAAATGACTCCATCCAGACCGGAGTGGATGCAGACGTCAAGCCAGGTCGCAAGTTCTGCTGTTTCCAGATCGTCCAGAGGTGTAATCTCTTCAAAATCAAGGCGTACCATCTGCTGGCGTGCTCCCAGTATACGCATCTTCGTCGTCGTCGCATGATGACTGCGGGCAACCAGGCCGGACCCATCGATGCCCGATTCATCGAGCAGGCTTCTCAGCAGGCGTGCGTTGTCATCATCACCAATCAGTCCTGCCAGGTACACATTGCAATCAAGATTAGCCAGATTCGATGCCACATTGGCAGCCCCGCCGAGAACTGATTTGATATGATCTACACGGTTTACCGGTACCGGAGCTTCTGGTGATATGCGTTCCACCTTGCCAAATACATAGCGGTCTACCATAATGTCTCCAATGACAGCAATCCGCAAATGAGGTAGTACGTCATTTAAAAAATTATCGATATAGTGATCTGTCATAATATCTCCTTTTCTGGGTTATGCTTTCTTCTTGTCGGACCCCATCAGCCGTTTCAGTTCTGCCATAAAGCTATCCAGATCAGCAAACTGGCGGTACACTGAGGCAAACCGGATATACGCGACTTCATCGACATGTTTCAGTTCATTGAGCACGAGTTCACCGATATGTACACTGGAAACTTCCTGGACAAGGGAATTGCGTATTTCCCGTTCCACCCGATTGACGATTTCTTCCAGCTGCTGCCGCGTAACCATCCGTTTGTTGCAGGCACGGAGAAGGCCATTCAATATTTTACTGCGGTCAAATAATTCCCGGCTGCCATTTTTCTTTATCACGATAAGCGGCACTTCTTCTACCATTTCGTACGTCGTAAAACGACGGCCGCATTTCAGACATTCCCGTCGGCGGCGGATAGCGTTCCCGTCATCCGTTGCCCGCGAATCGGTTACTTTCGTATCATCACCTTTGCAGAATGGACATCTCATAATTCGTTCCTCCCAGGAGTATATAACGACTGATTGAAAAAAAGCGGGTCCACCAGGATCCGCTTTTTGATTTGCTCTATTATTTCATCCACGACGGAATTTCTACACCGCCGAGATCAGCTTTATCGGCTTTACCACCATCCTGACCAAAAGACGGAATCGTGGACGGTTCTTTGCCAAAGCCTGTCGCAACAACAGTAATGCGGATAGAATCTTCTTCCATATCCGGATCAATAACCTGGCCAAAGATAATATTGGCATCCGGGTCAACTGCTTCTGCAATTTTTTCTGCCGCTTCGTTGATTTCATACAAGCTGACATCGGGGCCGCCTGTAACGT
>NZ_ONTA01000076.1:0-5931 GCF_900320625.1 Megasphaera sp. DJF_B143 | reverse complement strand
TTGCAAAAGCTGGCGAAGCCTTTGCCTTTAACGACGAACATCCTGATAAAGTGCTGAAAATCATCCTTACCTTTGATTAATTATGCCTGATATGAGATGGAGTCATCACATTACGCTTTTTTGCGTAATGTGATGACTCCATCTTTTTTTTTACGTTACACGCGACACAGGAACTGGCCTTGTCTTTTTGTGGCAGTTACCGTTTATTTTTTATTTATAAAAAGAAGTTATATTACAAAGAGGCAATGTTATAGATAAAGCGATGAGAAATATGTATGCAAAAATGTGTTGTATTTGTTGATTATTCATCATACAGGTGCTAGAATGTTAGTGTATCAATGAGGTGCGGATATAAAAGAATATATGTATATACGAACGATAAATCGCAACGTGTCCCAGCATCGTTCAGGTAATGAGGAAAGGAGGAAGAACCGTACGTCTTTGATGAACGGAAAATGAAGCTTACTGTTATTTTATTATGTATCATGAAGGAAAAAAGAAAAGGGAGTGTATCTGTATGAAAATGCCTAAGGCCCATCCTATATCATGGATCCTTTTGCTGGTTACGACCCTGGCCATTCTGGCTACGTCCGTATCCCGTATCATTCTGCCGACCGTTCTGCCGGCTATTATGGAAGAATTTCATTGGAGTGCTACCGAAGTCGGCTTCCTGAATTCGGCTATGTTCATCGGTGCCTTCATCGGTGCTACTTTCTTTGGCATCCTTTCTGACTCTGTCGGTTCCGGCTATAAACGGGGCTGGACCTGGATCTGCTGCATGGTCGTCGCGGCTATCGGAGGCATTCTGACTGCTATGTGTACGACCGTCAATGCTATGCGCGCTGCTCTGGCTGTCCTCGGCATGGGGACTGGTGGTGCTGAACCGGTAAACGTAGCGATTATCGGTGAATGGTGGCCGAAAGAACATCGTGGTTTCGCCATCGGCGTCCATCACACGGGCTTCCCCTTCGGTCAGTTCCTGGGACCTGTCGTCATCAGTTTTATCCTGGCCGTCGGTACCTGGCATGACGCCTTTACCTTTGTTCCTCTCCTGGCTATCCCCATCATCATCCTGCAGCTGATTTTTGGTACGGAAAAGAATCAGAAAAAAGTTTATAAATGGATTGAAGACCATCAGATGACCAAACCGCTCGATGAAGTCGAAGCCGAAGGCAAGAAACCGTCTCTTAAAGAAATGGTCAAAAACGTCGGCGTCTGCCTCCAGAACCGCAACTGTGTCATGGCTATCATCACGATCTTTATTTTCCTCTGGTCTGAAGCGGCTATCACCACATTTATGACCCTGCAGCTGACGACGGTTGCCGGCATCTCTCTGGCGGCTGCTGCTGTCGTTTCGGGTGCTTCCGGCCTGACTGGCTGGATTGGCCAGATTGGCTGGGGTACGGTATCGGATTCTACGGGCCGTAAGTTTGCCCTGCGCATCATCACTGCCGGCTGGATTGTTGCGACCCTGGCCTGCATGTTCATCAATACGGAAATGTCAGCCTGGATGATCCTCATTTTCTGGGGCCTCTTCCGTAATTCGCCATTCCCGGTCATGTATGCCCTGCTCATCGATTCCCTGCCCAAATCGGCCGGCTCCTCTATGGGTCTGATGATTGGTATTGCCCTCGGTCTTTCCGGGTTCTTCGCTGCCCCGACGGCAGGCTGGATTATTGAAACCTATGGGTTTACGGCCCACTACGTCGTACTGGCTATCATGCTGGCCCTGTCCTATATCCCTCTGACTATCATCAAGGAAACGGTACACAAAGATGGAGAACAGGCAGAAGCATAAGGTTGTCTTCACTATAGATAAGTACGTGAACGTAAGAAAGGGAGATGTTTTCACATGAACACGAAAGAATTAGCTGCTGTATTAGAAGGAATGGATGTCGTCGATCTGACGCTGACCATGGAAGAAGGCATGCCGGTCTGGCCGACACATCAGCATTTCTATCACAATATTGTAGAATCGACAGAAATGGGAGACCCGGCCACTCATTATGCCGTTACGATGGGCGAACATTGTGGTACTCATCTCGATGCACCGCGCCATTTCATAACTGGTGCAACTCCCGTCGATGAAGTGCCGCTCAAACAGTTCTTCGGTCATGCTGTCAAAATCGAAGCGACTCAGGTCGGTGCATTGGGATTGTTCCATAAGGATGATATCATCGCCTGGGAAAAAGACCATGTAGAAATCCAGGAAGGAGACGTCGTACTGCTCCATTTCGGATGGGACAAACGGTATGCCCTGAAACCGGATTATGATGAATTCCTGTCTGACTGGCCGGGCCTGGCTGAAGATGGTGCCCAGTATCTGGCAGAAAAGAAAGTGAAAATCGTCGGCTGTGATGCCCTGGCTCTCGATGTATTCGGCGGAACGGACCCAACCCATAAGACACTTCTCCCTAAAGGCATCCTGATTATTGAAAATCTGTATAATCTGGGAACTCTTCCCGATGAAGTACTGTTTGCCACGCTGCCTCTCAAGATTAAAGATGGTTCCGGCTCTCCTATCCGTGCCGTCGCTTTTGTAGAAAAGAAATAAGTGAGTTACCTGTTATAGAAAAGGAGTGAGTCTCTATGTACGTATATCTTTCTTATCCCATTGCAGAAGGACAGATTGCCTGGCCGGATGCCCCCGTATATACTTCCGGCCGCCATGATATCATCGGTATCGATGGCAGTTACTGCAATACATCGGTCATGACGATTCCCAATCATTACGGCACCCACTATGACGCACCGCGTCATTTCAATGCCAAGGGGCCTAAAATCACAGAACTGCCGATGGATTACTTCTGCTTCAAGGGCGATGAAATCCTTATCCTCGACATCCCAAAAACGTTTAAGGAAGTCATTACGGCGGAAGATGTCATGCCCTACAAGGATCAGATTGCCAAAGCGAAACTGCTCTTGTTCCGTACGGGCTTTGAAAAACAGAAGGAACTGAATCCCCAGGGATACAAATACGAAAATCCGAGTGCTCATCCCGGCCTGTGCAAATATCTCGTAGAAAATTTCCCCAACCTCTGCACTATCGGCCTCGATTCCCTGTCCCTCGGATCGGTATGCAATGACTATGCGACGGAAGCCCATCACTGGCTGCTGGGTTATTATACGGATAAATTCGTGACCGTCATTGAAGATATGATGCTGTCGCCTCTCGAAGGAAAAACCGTAAAGAGTATCATCGTAGCACCTATCCGGGCACTGGACGTGGATAGCGCACCGGTTACCATCATTGCTGAAGTTGAATAAGGAATGACTCATAAGCCTGTCGCATGAAGAATTCTGCTATCATGCGGCAGGCATTTTCTTAAATTTTGCCATATCAGATATGGGAAAAGGAAATGCCTGTCGTGACGGTTAATCTCATCTGCAGAAAAACAATTTGTCTGGCAGTCCTTTTTTACCTGTTGCGGACGTATATTAGAACTGGCTTATGTATTGACGGTATGCTATAATATCATTATAAGAATATCGATATTATAAAGAAGGCAAGCTATCTTTTGCTGCGCGAGGTTACAGTATGATTGAACTTACCATTACACCTATGGAACCACGGGAAAATGTCAGGGCCTATGTATACCGGCTGTTATACCATAATATCATGGCAGTCCGCCTGACGCCGGGAACGGCTGTTTCCGAACAGGAAGTATCTTCCTACCTGGATATCAGCCGTACGCCTGTACGGGAAGCATTTATCCATTTATCCCAGGATGGGCTCGTGGAAATCCTGCCCCAGCGGGGGACCTTTGTTTCTAAAATCGACACGGCACTCATCGAAGAAAACCGTTTTATGCGCCTGACTCTCGAACGGGCCGCCATACGGCTGGCCTGTCAGGAGCTGCCGGACATGTACCTGAAACAGCTCGACCAATCTCTGAACGATCAGAAAGAAGCCATGGATGCTGGCGACAGTGCCCGCTTCATGACCCTTGATAATGAAATGCACGGCATCATTTTTGCCGGCTGCGGCAAGCCCCACGTCTGGCAGACACTGATGCAGGCTAATCTGGATTATCTGCGGTCCCGCGCGCTTTCCGTACTGAATACAGAAGAAATGGATATTGTCTATGCCAAGCACCAGTCGCTCGTGACTCATATACGGCAGCATGAAACGGACCAGGCGGAACGGGACATCAATGAACACATCGACCGTATCATCATAGACGTGGCGGCACTGCGGGCGGCCCATCCTGATTTTTTCAAATGATGAGAGATCCGTCCGCTATTCTACATGAATCAGGTGATAACGATGATTGATTTGGAAATTACGCCACCTCTCCAGCGGGAGACGGTGCGTTCTTACGTATACCGCATGTTATATGATAATATTATGTCACTCCATCTGCCGCCGGGATCGGCCATGTCTGAACAGGAAGTGGCAGACCTTCTGAAGACGAGCCGTACGCCTGTACGGGAAGCTTTCATCCATCTCGGGCAGGATCACCTGCTGGATATTTTTCCCCAGCGCGGTACGTTTGTGGCCAGGCTGCATACCCAGATGATACGGGAAGCCCGGTTTATGCGCGTTGTCATGGAAGAAGCTGTCATGGCAGAAGCCTGTCAGGGCCTCCCTGAATCTTGCCTCCGGCAGCTGTATGAAATCCTGGAGCGCCAGCAGAAAGCGGCAGATGCCGGTGATAAACGGGCTTTTTTTGAAGCGGACAATGCCTTCCATGAAACGGTTTTTTCTGGCTGCGGCCGGCCTCATATCTGGCAGACCCTGATGCGGGCCAGCCTCGATTATTCCCGTGCCCGCGTGCTCAATGCCTTTCTGGAACCGAAAGAAATTCCCCTTTCTGTCCATGAAGATATGCTGAAAGCGATAGAATCGCATGAGGGAGACAAGGCAGCCCGGCTGGTCCGCCAGCATATGGCCAATCAGGAAACGGGTATCCGTAAATTGATGCAGCTCTACCCCGATTATTTTATATAAAAAGCGGCTTCTGGCGTCATGAACCAGGCTGAAACAGGTGATGGGTATGGAAATTCTGGCAAAAAAAGAAGATGAGTCGTCGCGGCAGTATGTACGGCGCTGTTTGCTTTATAATATTGTCAATGTAGAAATCAAACCGGGTGAACGGATTATCGAGAAGGAATATTGCGATTTGTTTCAGGTAAGCCGCACGCCTATCAGGGAGGCCATTCTGGACCTGCACAAGAATCATCTCATCGACGTCATGCCCAAGCGAGGCACCTTTGTCTCATACATTGACGAAGACCGGGTGGAAGAAGTGCGCCAGCTGCGGGCCGTCCTGGAAGCGGAAATCGCCCGGGAAGCCTGCCGGAAACTGACGGCAGATGATCTGGACCGGCTGCGGGAAAACGTCATTGTCTGGAAATATTACATTGGCCGCAAGCAGGTGCGCAAAATTTTTGAATTGGATAAGAAATTTCATGGACTCCTCTATACGCTGTGCGGAAAGCCCTACTGGAGTGAAATCGTCGAAGCGGCGGCACCGCATTTCGACCGGGCGATTGTCCTGAGTTTCCAGTGCATGCCTGCCTCCCAGGTCCTGGCCGATCATATGCAGCTCATCGATGCCATAGAAGCCCGCGATGAGGATAAGGCCTATGAACTGGCCCGGACACATCTGAACCGGTATAATGAAGAAAAGGAAATGATTAAACAATCTTTTCCCGGCTATTTTCAGTAAGGCCTGCATCGAATAAGGGCAGAAAAAAGGAAGCCGCAACAAAATGACCACTTAAGGCTGTTTTGTTGCGGCTTCCTTTTAGTTTATCATGGATGAGAATATGCCAGATTCCCCCTTTTGGTTCTGCCGTTAGAAATCTGTAGACAGATCAGATCCAGTGGACCATGATGCTGGCCAGGAGGCCGGAGACGACTGATACGGATACAATGCCGGCGATGACCAGTTTAGGCATGATGTAATGCAGAATGGCTTCTTTTTC
>NZ_ONTA01000063.1:0-2531 GCF_900320625.1 Megasphaera sp. DJF_B143 | reverse complement strand
TTGGATTTTATGAAATGGTCCAGGGAATCCAGAGCGGTCATACCAAGCATACGAAGTTTGGCATCTGCGCCCTTCTTTGTCTGGTGGCGGCCTTCTTCTGGAGCGGCAGCGTTTCCCCGCTGGTACCGGTTGTGGCAATTATCATCCTGGCACTGGTGCTGATACAGATACGCCGCACATCAGACAGCCGCCGTGATGCGGCAGAACGGGCGCGGCACCGGACAGATCTGCGCCATAATGTAACGACGGTACGTGCAAACCGCAAAGCCCGCAGCCGCCGTAAAAAACAGCCGGCCTCTATCAGAAAAGCTGGATCTCCTGATGTTCCAGCCGGACAGCCGGCAGAAACGGATGATATGGCTGATGTGGCAGAAGAGATGCCGGAATGGATGAAATCGATTCACATGCCGGAACTAAAAGAAGAACCGGAACCGCCCGTTCCCCCGGCACAAACGGTTACGCCGAGAGAACCGGAACTATCCCGGTTTACGCCGCCCGTATTTCATAATCCTGATGACATCCCACTGCCTCCGTCCGTACCGGCAAAAGAAAAAGCACAGGCGCCGGCTGCCCGGCCGGCACAGCATCACGGTTCGCCCTGGGGCAGTGCTGCGCCTAAACCGGAAAGGGAAAAACACTTTACCCATTCTCCCTGGTCATCAGAAGGAGGCGATAGAAAATGAAATTACCAGATATGACTCTTCCTTCTGACAGCCGGATTAAATGGTTCGTCCTCATCGTGGTTTCTATCGTCCAGCTGGCTGCCCTGGGGTATATTGGCTGGCGCTGGCATAACATCACGGTCGATGGCATCCCTTACCAGTGGCAGTGCGTGCCCCGTCTGGAAGTGTCCAGCTTTGGCACCGATTATATACGCGTTGTCTTTCCCGAAGACACGGCTCCCTGGATGGATGTAACAGAACCAGAAGAACATCAGACTATATACGTGCATATTGCCCGTGACGATAAAGGCATGATGGAAATCAAAGGCGCATCGGCTTCTAAGCCGCTCATCGGAGGCGACTACATGGAAGCGAAAGTCGTTTCATATCATGATGGCAATGTACAGTTCCAGGTAGGCTTTAACCGCTATCGCATAGCTCCGGATAAAGCCGATGGCATTTATGACATTGCTTCTGGTGACAGTGTCATAGCCAGCATCCGCATGAAAAAAGGTCTGGGCGTCATTGAAGGTATTTATGTCAATGGCATTCCCCTGGAAGCATCCAGCAACGGCGCCGCTATGGAGGCAGCCCGGTCAGAACGGCAGGGTGGTGGAGAAACAAGGTCCTCCGGCCGGTCCCGTATCGTAGAATCGGGAATGGTACCGCCCAAGGAAGAATAATGCATGTAGAAAGAGAGGACTTTATGAAAACCTACCTAAAACTGGGATTGACCGTACTGCTTATAGCAGCCTTTTGTCTGCTCTCCGGCTTCCGGGCCCAGACGATCATCCACGACGATGGCAGTGAGACACAGGATGTGCTGAAAGTTTCAGAATCGGCGTCTGGTCAGAAGAAACTCCGGGCTGATGCGGATGAATTTCAGAAGCGGAATTATACGATCATGGATTATGACAACGACAATGGCAAGGGATTCCGGGCTATGAAGACCATTACCAAAGATGGTGCCAACCGCAGCTCCGTTGACCGCGTCGTACATAAGACCCATGACGGATTCTTTTGTTCGACCTATTATATTGATTATAATTTTACGGCTGACAGCATTAAAGAATTGCGACTGGGAATGCCCATTGAAGAAAATGGGGCGGACCTGGAATATATTGTCTCTTTTCCATCGGGAACGAATGTAAAGAGCAATGCGTCCAAAGCCGACGACCAGGGCAGTACATATATGTGGAGCCTGAATAATTCGTCTCCGTCTAAAATCAGCCTTCAGGCGACGGTATGGCATAAATTGGCGATTTATGTCGCCCTTTTTGCGATTGCAGCCATTCTGCTTTTTGTCATTATCATGGAAATACGCCGCCGGAATACGATCAGCTGGAAGCGGGCTGCCCACATGCGCCGTGTCGAAATCCTGGCATTGCTGCTTCCCCTGATTATATTCGGCTATATGGGATATGAATATTATACAGGCACTCATATCACGTCAGATGCCCTGGCGAAAGTGTCGCAACAGAAACAGGAAGAACTGCTGGAAAGCCGGGAAGAAGATAAAAAACTCCACGATGCAGATACAAAAAAACAGCGCAGCGATGAGCTGTCTATGAGTAAAATCCGCAGCAAGACGTTGGAACTTTCCAGTGCTCTCCGTGATCTGAACCGCAATTATCAGTCCGGACGCATCAGCCGCAGCGGGGCCCGGTCGGAGGCCGCCAGCGTCGCGTCCCAGGTACAGGAACTGCTCGACAGCAGCAAGGGCCTGTCCCAGGCTGACCGGGATGAATTGCTGCATCTTATTGAAGAAGCGGAATCCCTGGCCAGTGAACAGTCTTCTTCCAGTCAGGAGGAAGTCCGTTCAGCTGTTTCAGACGAACAGCGGCGGGCCGATGCTATCGCATCGGATAC
>NZ_ONTA01000064.1:0-2867 GCF_900320625.1 Megasphaera sp. DJF_B143 | reverse complement strand
CCATGGCAAAGCCTATTTCATGGCAAAATGCCACGGCTTCGGGACTGCCATAAGTCAGACCCATCTTAATCAGCATGTCGCCCAGGCCCATGATTCCCAGACCAATCTGGCGCCACTGCTGTACACTGTCGCGCTGTTCCTGAAGGGGATGCAGGGGCAGTCCTTCTTCCAGCACGTCATTGAGGGCCCGGACGGCAATAGTGACACACCGTTTGAATTCCGTAAAGTCAAACGCCGCATCGGGCGTAAACGGGTGCTGGACAAACTGAGCCAGATTCATACTGCCCAAGAGACAGGATCCGCCCGCCGGCAGCGGTTCTTCCGCACAGGGATTGACACCGGAAAAAGAAAATTCCTTCGTATTGGCCAGCAGGTTCCAGTTCCGGATGCGGTCCCAGAACAGAGCCCCCGGTTCTGCATAGTCCCAGTTCGTTTCTGCCAGCAAGTGAAAGACATCGGCGGCCTGGACCATCGTTTCGATAGTCTGCCCCGTTTCCTGACGCGTAAAATGAAGGCGGAACGTCTTATGTTCTTTTACGGCCTGCATAAATTCATCGCTCAGACGGACGGATATATTGGCTTTGGTCACTTTATTCAAATCGGTTTTCAATTTGATGAAATCAATGACATCGGGATGGCTGCAGTCAATCGAAATCATGAGGGCGCCACGGCGGCCATTCTGTCCAATCAGTTCCGTAACCAGCGAATACAGGGTCATAAAGGAGATGGAACCGCTCGTTTCCTTCGCTGCGTTATTGATGCGCGCGCCTTTCGGACTGAGACTGGAAATATCGATGCCACAGCCGCCGCCATAGCTGTAAGTCCGGGCCAGTTTGCCTGCCCGGTCAAAAATGCTTTCAATATTGTCCTCTGGCGGCATCATGACATAACAGTTGGACAGGGTGATTTTTTTCCCTTCGTATTCCAACCCCCTGTTGGCCAGGATGCGCCCGCCGAACAGGAATTTCTGCTGCTGCAGCAATTCTGCCACTTCCGCATCATGCCCACTGACGCGATCCAGCCAGTGATCAAAATTTTCCCCATTATTACAGTACTTATTTTTCCAGATGTCGAGGCCAAGCTGATTGTCCGCGCCAAGCCATTCTTTTTCATCCATAACGATTCCTCCATAGAACGCCGCAAAGATCCGATATATTGTCATTTGTTGGTAATTTGCATACCATATGTAGTATGCAAAAATCTGACTCTATGATACCAGAGCCCCCGCCGACCGTCAAGACAAAAAGAAAATATATACCATACTGTTCATAGGACACTGGCCACGTCTTTTCTGCCAGTCAGTCACACATTTTCTTCCAAAAAATCTGTCACGGTCCGCACATATTCCCGGCGGTCTGTTTCAATAGCGGCCGCATGGGGCGAATCACGGAACACATGAAGATATTTATGTCCGCTGCCACACTGGTCGTACAGGCTCTGCGCCGTTTTGACCGGTACCAGCGTATCGGCACTGCCATGAAGGAACAGGACCGGTACTTTTATAAAGTGCACGGCATGGGCCGGTTCGATGGAAGAGACGAGCTTATGTGTATGAACGAGCATCGCTGCCTGGAAAAAAGGGTCGAGCAGATCATAACCGAGTACGAGGTTTTTATCTCCTGTCCAGTCCATCAGCTTTTCTCTGCCCATAGAAATGATATTTCCATAGGAACTGTCGGCAATGACAAAAGCCACCTGCTGCTGACGGTCACTGCCGGCATACAACAACGCCATAGCCGCCCCCAGGGAAATGCCGTGCAGGCCGATGACAGCCTGAGGATCTTTTCTGCGGAGCCACTGCATCCACATTTCCATATCCTCCGGTTCGGACAACCCCCAATCGGTATGGGCTCCTTCACTTTCTCCATGGCCCCGCTGGTCAATGAGCAGGACATTATATCCCAGGTTCTGATATATGGGAACATACCCAAGACACATGGAACGGTTCTGATACAGGCCATGGAGAAGGATAACCGTTTTATGAGAATGACTGGTGCTGGCAATGTAGGTTCCCCGTAAAATGGTCCCATCCGGGGCATTGACACGGACAGCTTCCCATTGCCGTTCTTTCTCCAGGACGCGTATGGGCGCTACATGCCGTGAATTATTCCGTATTCCCAGAATCTGGTCCCAGGGGGCTTCACGGAATTCATTATATGCCAGATTGCCCGCATAGGCACCGGCTGCAGTGGCGAGTACGATAAGGACAGCTGCCAGGCCGGCTATCCCTTTTAGTATACTGCGTATCATGAGTCATTCCTCCTTCTGACGACAGAGGCATCGCCCCTCCGTTATGGCCTTTATCATACGCCATGGAGTTCACTTCAGGTCAAGGACATGTCGTCAAAAAAGGCGCAGACTCAGCTGCGCACTTCTTCCCGCAATACCACCTGATTGCAGCCATCGACCTCTGATAACTGCACCGAAATATCTTCATGACGCGACGTAGGAACATTTTTCCCTACATAATCAGCCCGGATAGGAAGTTCCCTGTGTCCCCGGTCCACCAGGACCGCCAGTTCGATAAAACGGGGCCGCCCCAGTTCCATGATGGCGTTAAGGGCCGAACGCACGGTCCGACCTGTAAACAGGACATCATCGACGAGGACAATCGTCCTGCCATCGGCATCGAACCGGTTCTGTCCGCTGCTGACCGTATTGATACTGTTCTTGCGGTGATCATCCCGGTACGCGGAAATATCAAGATCATAGACGGGAACGGGAATTCCTTCAATAGCAGCCAGTTCCACCGCCAGCCGCTTGGCCAGCGGAACGCCCCGCGTATGGATTCCGACGAGGAGCATATTATCCAGGCCCTTATTGCGTTCAATGATTTCATGAGCTATGCGGCGGATGGCCCGGCTCAT
>NZ_ONTA01000065.1:0-4717 GCF_900320625.1 Megasphaera sp. DJF_B143 | reverse complement strand
TGCGGATGATGAAATCCATATAGGACGGCGTCGTTTCTTCTACGTCCGGCAGATCCTTGACACCCCACCACGATTCATAGTCGTCGGGGTAGTCCGTAAAGCGGTACCATTCATAGTACGGCGATTCTTTGGACTGATAGGCGCCCAGGGACGGATAATGGCCGAAGCGGTTGAAATAGATGCTGTCGGCGCCGGTATGGCTGAATACGCCGTCGAGGATGATGCGGATGCCCCGCTTGCGCGCTTTTTCGCACAGGGCAGAAAATTCGTCATTAGTCCCCAGGAAGGGGTCGATGCGGTGATAGTCTCCCGTGCCATAGCGGTGGTTGCTGCAGCTTTCAAAGACCGGGTTGAGATAGATGGCCGTAACGCCTAAATCTGCGAGGTAGTCGAGTTTCTTCCCGATGCCGGCCAGGTCGCCGCCAAAGAAATCGTACTGGACCACATCACCTGTTTCCGTATTCTTGCAGTAATATGGCCGGTCGTCCCAGGAGCTGTGGATGACGGCACCGGGTTTGCCCGCCAGGTGCTGCCAGTCCATGCGGCCGCGGCAGAAGCGGTCGGGGAAAATCTGGTAGACGATGGCGTGTTTGAACCAGTCCGGCGTATGGGCGTTCTTGTCGTAGACGGTAATCTGGAACGCCGGCGGCACCGTGTCATAGAGGGCTCCCACGCCGCCGAGGTGGTCCTGGTTATTGCCGTAGTACAGGCGTTTGCCGTCCCATTCGACGATGAAATAATACCACAAGAGGCAGCCCTTCTGCGGTACCTGCCAGGTCGCGGCAAAGGTATCCCCTGCGGCTGTCATGGGGACGAGCGATTCCCCGGCATTGCTCTGCCAGAGCCGTACGGTGGCCTTACAAGAAGAGGCCGGCCGGCCGCTGACGGACAGGCGCAGGGTCAGCTCTGACCCGGACGGTACGGCGCCAAAGCGGGACCGGTAGTGGCTGTCGTGGGAATCATGATATAGGCGTAGTTCCATAGTCGTTCCTTTCTTTATCGCAAAACCCCTGCCGCAGCATGCCGGGCAGGGGTCCTTGGTGTCATTATCTGTCTAATACGGTGTGATACAGATCCGCATAGGCCTGGGCCGAGCGGTCCCATCCGTAATCGCTTTCCATGGCATTGCGGACGAGGTGTTCCCAGACGACGGGATCGGCGTAGTAGCTGAGGGCTCTCTTGACGGTAAACAGCAGTTCATGGGCATTGAAGTTCATGAATGTCAGGCCGTTGCCCTGATTCGTATACTTATCGAAGGGGATGACCGTATCCTTGAGTCCTCCCGTTTCCCGGACGACCGGCACGGCCCCGTATTTGAGGGCGATGAGCTGGCTCAGGCCGCATGGTTCGTAGCGGGACGGCATCATGAAGATGTCGGCGGCAGCATATACCTGATGGGCCAGGCCTTCGTTGAAGAGGATGTTGGCCGACACCTTGGTCGGATAGCGCCGGGCCAGATTGCGGAAGGCATCTTCGTAGGCCCAGTCGCCGGTGCCGACGATGACCAGCTGGATATCTTCTTCGATGAGTTCATCCATGATGCAGGTCACCAGATCCAGTCCCTTATCCGCTACCAGGCGGGTCACCATGGCGACGACGGGGATATTGCGGTTGACAGGAAGGCCCAGTTCCCGCTGCAGGGCTTCCTTGTTGATATGCTTCCTGGCCGGGAAGGTATCGGCCGTATAAGTCGCGGCGATATGCGTATCCGCCGCCGGGTTGTATTCATCTTCATCGAGGCCGTTGATGATGCCCGTGATGCGGTCCCGGGCCGAGCGGATATAGCCATCCAGACGTTCCCCGAAATAGGGATAGGTGATTTCCTGGGCATAGGTTTTGCTCACAGTCGTAATGTAGTCGGCATAGACCATGCCTGATTTCATGTAGTTGACGCAGCCATCACATTCCAGGTTGCCGTTGTCAAAGAGTTCCTGCGGCAGGCCGATGATGTCGCGCATGATGGATGGCGGGTAAATCCCCTGGTATTTGAGATTGTGGATGGTATAGATAATCTTCATGTGCTGGTAGAACGGGTCATGATAGAAATCTTCTTTCAGGAAGACGCCCATGAGGCCCGTATGCCAGTCGTTGCAGTGGATGATGTCCGGCTGGAATCCCACTTTGGGGAGCATGGTCAGGACGGCGCGGCAGAAATAAGCGAACCGTTCGTCGTCGTCATCAAACCCGTAGAGGCGGTCCCGCTTGAAATACCATTCGTTATCGATGAAGTAGACCGTGACGCCGTTCCAGTCGATTTCTTCCACGCCATAGTAGAGCTGGCGCCAGGCCAGGTTGACGATGCCGTGGGTGACCGGTTTCATCTGTGCCCGGAACGATTCGGCAATCTGGCTGTATTTGGGAATGACCAGACGCACATCCATCCCTTTGGATGCCAGTGCCTTCGGCAGCGCTCCCATGACATCTGCCAGGCCTCCGGTCTTGATAAAAGGAACGGCCTCGGAAGCCGCAAACAATACTTTTACCATCTGTATCACCTTCTTAGTACACTCTTAAAATTATGATCCCATCGTATGATGATTATGTCATTCAACTCTGTTTTTTCCTGGCTCTCTTCTTAGGGGAAGCCTTGCCTGTCCGGGATTTTCCCCGGGCCGGGGCGCGCCGTTGCTGTACGGTGCCGCTCATAGCAGCCGATACGGTGCGGTGAGCTTCTGCCGCCGAATCGAGTTCGATGTATATGGCTGCCAGCGGTGGCAGCGTCAGGGACAGGGACTGGTCCATGCCGTGCATGGAGATCTCTTCTGCCGTAAATTTTCCTTCATTGACCACGCCGGATCCGCCAAAGCGGCTGTCATCGCTGTTTAAGACTTCCACATAGGTGCCGGGCTGGGGCACGCCGAAGCGGTAATCGTGGCGCACGACAGGCGTGAAATTGCAGACGACGATGGTCAGGTCTTCCTTGTGGATCCCCTTGCGGAAGAAGGCGATGACGCTGTTGTCCCGGTCATCACAGCTGATCCAGGAAAAGCCGGACCAGTCGAAGTCTTCCTGCCAGAATTCGCAATGGGATGCATAGAATCCGTTCAGTTCCCGTACGTAGTCGTGCAGTTTGCGGTGCATATCGTAATCGAGGAGATGCCAGTCCAGGCTGTCATCGTATTTCCATTCGATGAACTGGCCGAAATCGCCGCCCATGAACAGGAGCTTCTTTCCCGGATGAGACATCCAGTAGCCGTAAAAGGCCCGCAGGCCGGCAAATTTCTTCCAGTAATCGCCGGGCATCTTATCCAGGAGCGACCGTTTGCCGTGGACGACTTCATCGTGGGACAGGGGCAGGACGAAATTTTCCGAAAAGGCATAGCACAGGGAAAAGGTAATGAGGTTCTGATGGTCTTTGCGGAACAAGGGATCCATGGACATATAGCGCAGCATGTCGTTCATCCAGCCCATATTCCATTTATAATTGAATCCCAGTCCGCCCACTTCGATGGGTTTCGTCACCAGCGGCCAGGCCGACGATTCTTCGGCGATCATCAGGGCCTGGGGGACTTCGGCGAAGACGGCTTTATTGAGGCGGCGGATGAAATCGATGGCTTCCAGGTTTTCCTGGCCGCCGTATTTATTGGGCTGCCACTGGCCGTCGCTATGGCCGTAGTCGAGGTACAGCATGTTGGCCACGGCATCGATGCGCAGGCCATCGACGTGGAACTCCTTCAGGAAAAAGAGGGCGCTGGAAATGAGGAAGGACTGCACTTCCGTGCGGCCATAATCGAAATTCATAGTGTCCCATTCCTTGTTTTCTGCCAGGATGGGATTGCCCGATTCGTAGCACGGTTCGCCATCAAAATATCGCAGGCCGTGGGCATCGCGGCAGAAATGGCCCGGTACCCAGTCTACGATGACGCCGATGCCGTTTTGGTGGCAGTGATCGACGAAATACATGAAATCTTCCGGCCTGCCGTAGCGGCTGGTCACGGAGAAATAGCCCGTCCCCTGATAGCCCCAGGAGCCGTCAAAGGGATATTCGCACAGCGGCATGAGCTCGATGTGGGTATAATTCATCTGTTTGACATAATCGACGAGCTGGGGCGCTATGTCGCGGTACGACAGCATTTCCCCGTCTTCATCGCGGCGCCACGAGCCGAGATGGACTTCATAGGTCAGCATGGGCTTGCGGTACGAATCGTAAGCACTGCGGCTGTCCATCCATTTCTTGTCGCGCCACGCATAGTGGAGTTTCGTCAATTTCGATGCCGTATTGGGACGTACTTCCGACCAGAAGGCGTAAGGATCGCTCTTTAAGATGCGTTCCCCCGATGCCGTCGTGATGGCGTATTTGTAGATGTCCCCTTCCTGGAGGCCGGCAATATGTGTAACCCAAATGCCATTGCCGCAGCTGCTCCGTTCCATGGGGTTGGCATCAGCGTCCCAGTGATTGAAATCACCGACGACGCTGACCTGCTGCGCATGAGGTGCCCAGACGGCAAAGCGCACACAAGGCTTGCGGCGCAGGACCGTGAAATGGGCCCCGAAAAGACGATAACTGGCGTAGTTTGTACCTTGATGATACAAGAAGGTACTGTACTCGTCGATTGCACTGAGTTTCATATCTTATCCTCCTGATTCTTAGTTAGTGTTTGACCGGCTTGATGCGCCAAATGTCATCGGCGTACTGCTGAATTGTCCGGTCACTGGAGAAATAGCCGGACTGGGCAATATTGACGACGCTCGAATGACACCACTGCGGATGATTCCC
>NZ_ONTA01000066.1:0-3899 GCF_900320625.1 Megasphaera sp. DJF_B143 | reverse complement strand
GGCCCTGACCCAGCGAGCCGGTAGACATATCAATGCCCGGCGTGCGGTTCATATCGGGCACGCCCTGGAGCATGGCTCCACATTTCCGGAGATTCCACAATTCGTCTTCGGGAAAGAAACCGTGCATCATGAGCGTCGCATAGAGAGCCGGTGCAGCATGGCCTTTGGACAGGATGAGCCGGTCACGGCCGGGCCAGTGAGGTTCTCCGGGCCGCACATGCATATATTCCCCATACAACACCTGCAGGATTTCCACAATGGAAAGAGAGCCGCCGGGATGGCCTGCGCCGGCAGCAGCCAGCATCTTGACGACATATTCACGCACAGCCGTAGACCGCCGTGCGAGTTCTTCATTTGTCATAGAATCATCTCCAGTCAACAATAGTATCACCTATATGTACAGCATAGTACTTTTTGCCATAGGCGTAAAGGGTGGAAGATAGTTTGTTTCTTTTGTTAACGCGAATAGTTTGTGTGATGGTGATATTACACTCTAAAAAACTCCCTTTCAGGCAGTTCAGGATGTTCGTATTTCCTGTCTGCTTGAAAGGGAGTTTGTGTTTGTCTGGCGTTACCGTTTCTTGCCGGTTCCTGCGGGAGTTTCCGCCTATTCAACTGTTCCAGTCCCTGGGCCGGGGACAGATTCCGCACGCCTTCCCAGACGGCCATCAGGTCATCCCGTTCCTCTCCGAAGAGGATATAGCTGCTGCTCCTCTTCCACCTTCCGGCTGTAGATCATCTTTCGATTCATCGCCCCTGGGAACGTGCTGATTATGACCCCGAAGGGCAGCATCATCAACAGAAATATGGACTTGAAACCTCATAAATCCGTACGTATTCTATCCTTATTATCATCTTACTAAATATAAAGAATAAATACACTGTAATAAATTACAGGTATAGGTCATAGAATCAGAATTTTTCCAACAAATGCAGGAGCTTTTTGGTTGTCATGACAGATAAACCATTAAATCATGTCATCTGTCATGACAGATTCATAAAAGTTTATACAACCGTCTAAAACGCTTTTGTAATTGCAAAATACACATGAATATACTGTAACAAATTACAGTGTGTTTCCTTTTTGCTTTTGATATAATGAAAACAAAAAGACAGCTAAAAAATATAGTTTAAGAATAAAGGAGGCGTACATTATGAAGAGACGTCATCATTGTAAAACATCCCATGCCAAACTGACATTGGCTGTATTGGCCCTGTGTAGCATGACGGCTTTCTGGGGCGGTGCTGCCTGGGCCGCTGATGCTGGGCAGACTCCGGATCCCGTCCAGGACGGCATCCATTATTTCAGTGTCAACCCTGAGAATGGTAACCGCGACAAAAATTACAATAATGACGGTGCGGTAGGGAAGGACTCTCTGGCTATCGGGGCTGGGGCCCATGCTGAAGGAACTATGGGGGCTACGGCTCTGGGCAACGATGCCGTAGCTGACGGTGAACGGGCACTGGCTGTAGGAAATGGCTCGAAAGCTACCGGTTTGGACGCTATTGCCATTGGTACCGGGTCCCAGGGGGAAGCCACTGGAACGAATGCCATCGCTATTGGCGAACAGAGTCATGCTAAGGGTATGTATACGACAGCGGTGGGCAGTTATTCCGAAGCCACTGCCAAAGGGGCCGTGGCCCTGGGACAGCAGGCCAAGAGCAAAGGAGAGGACAGCACCAGCATCGGCATCATGGCCAATGGCATGGGCAAAGGAGGAACGGCTGGTAAACATTCTACGGCCGTAGGGGCCTATTCCGAATCTTCCGGACTGGCTTCTACAGCTTTGGGTGGCTTCAGCAAAGCCACCGATGACTTCGCAACGGCTTTGGGCTATGGCAGTGGAGCCGTCCTTCGAGGCACAGCCGTAGGCGCTGCCAGCCAGGTTACGGGAGAAGGCGGCACGACGATAGGTCTCTTAAGCAGCGCTTCTGCCCCGGGAGCCGTGGCGCTGGGCATGAGTTCCGTAGCCGACCGGGAAGCGGGCTGGCAGGGATACCATCCGGTGTACGGCCAGATGCAGGTCGTTTCTCCTGCCTGGCAGTCCACCTGGGGTGCTGTTTCCGTCGGGGCCGGGCCTTCCCAGGATGAAAATGGCCGGTGGATTCCCCAGCGGACCCGGCAGATTATCAACCTGGCAGCCGGGACGGAAGATACGGACGCCGTGAACGTGGCCCAGCTGAAGGAAGCCATGAGCGATGCCCGGATTTCCATTCATGCCGGGGAAGGCATCGTCGTGGAGAAACAGGGATCGGAATATACCATCAAAGCCAATCTGAATGGCTTGGGCAATACCCATGGGGAAGTCCAGATTCTGTCTAATCCGGAGGAATTTCCAGAGAACCCGGATCAACGGGAAGTATCTCCCAATCAGCCTAGACAGGCACCGGGGCTGCAGCTGGCTCGTGCCGTAGCGGAATCGGAAAAGGAAACCGATGACGGCGGACCACTCCATGTGGGCTATGTGGCTAATCCCGTTTCCTTTGTCACGGAAGACAACAATGCCGCTACTCTCAATGACGGAGGTACGATCAACGTTTTGGGCGGAGACAATATCCAGACGGCATCTACCACTACTACCGATGCTAATGGCGGCAAGGTCGATACCATCCATATCAATTTGGAACGGGATATCAATGTCGATAGTGTCCAAATCGCCCAGGGCGGGCCACTGTTGAACGGAGACGGCCTGGATATGAGCAATCAGTCCATTACCCAGCTGGCACCGGGTGAAGTATCGGCGACGTCTACGGACGCCATCAACGGCAGCCAGCTCTACGCCACCAACCAGATGGTACAGGAAAACCGGCAGAACATTACCCAGCTGGGAAATTCCCTGAACAAACTGGATAACCGCATCAATCGTGTTGGTGCAGGCGCGGCAGCTTTGGCAGCACTTCATCCGCTCGACTTTGATCCGGACAGCAAGTGGGATTTCGCTGCTGGTTATGGCAACTATCGCGATGCCAATGCAGCGGCTGTCGGACTCTACTATCGTCCGAACGAAGACACCATGTTCAGCGTCGGTGGCAGCTTCGGCGGTGGCGAAAATATGGTTAATGCCGGCGTTAGTCTCAAACTGGGACGCGGCAGCCATGTTTCGAATTCCCGTGTAGCCATGGCTAAAGAAATTCGCGATATGCGTAAAGCTATGGCTGAACAGGCAGCTGAAATTGCAGAGCTCAAAGCGATGCATCATCTGGCTATCGATCCCAATAAGAGCATGCTCTTCCCCGATGTAGCCGATAACCACTGGGCTTACGAATATGTCACGAAACTGGCGGGCAATGGCATTATCGAAGGCTACCCGGATGGACTCTTTAAAGGCAATCAGGTGATGACCCGCTACGAATTTGCAGCCATCGTCTACCGTCTGATGGAAAAAGGACTCGGCCATACCGATCCGGAAATGAACCGCCTGGCCCGCGAATTCAGCAATGAACTTTCGTATATCCGCATCGATACGGTACATCAGGATAAAGACGGTACGCCGACCGTACAGCGTGTCCGCGTAAAGAAATAGTGACAAGATAACGATCATATCGGCCTGTCGGGATGATGTGATTACGTCTGATGATTCTGTCGATCAGGATAAATAACCAGAGGCATAGGTAGAGCGAGAGGCTTTGCCTATGCCTCGTGCTGGTTTTAAAAAATGTCGGGAAAGTGCCTGGATGGCGGACCTATAAAAAAATAAGGGGCTGTAACAAAATGAGCTTTTTGCTCATTTTGTTACAGCCCCTTTCTTTGGAACCACTTATTGGATAATCCTTCTTTTCGGGAATATGTGAAAAGCCCTCCCATCTGTATGGAGGGAGGGATAACGATGTCGTCGGTCAACGTTCAAATACATTACAAAAATAGCCGCCCCGGTCTCCAGACTAAAGCGGCTACTTTT
>NZ_ONTA01000185.1:0-3025 GCF_900320625.1 Megasphaera sp. DJF_B143 | reverse complement strand
GCATCGCCTCTTCTGCACTGGTAAATCCTTTGAAACGGGCTCCGGCATAGCCGGTTACCTGTTTCTGGCATTCAGCCCAGGTGGTAAACAGTCCGGTCTGGCGGCCGTTTCGTACGGCATATATTTTTTTTGGCATAGAAACACCTCATTTCAGAATTATTATCGTACTGATTGTATCATGGAATGAACCGATTTAATAGAGAAAACCATAGAAAGGATGTTCGTACTATGAAATACAGGATGTCCCTCATGCGCTTTATTTTACTAATTTTTGGTTGTTTCTTTGTCCTGTCTGGAGTGCAGGCAGCGACCGTCATCAACAGCGATGGCTATTATAAAGATATCCGCCTTGCAGGAAAAGTACGGGTTGTCGATTCTTTTCCCGATATACGGGTACAGGTCGTTCAGAGCTTTCCTGATTTACGCGTTAAAGTTGTCGATTCCTTTCCCGATAGCATTGGTGAGTGGCAGTTTGTAAGTTATGGGGAAGATTTTACCATCCAGTTTGTCGATTCGTTCCCTGATATCCGTATCCGTTTTGTCCATAGTTTTCCCGGAGTAGAATAATGGAGGTATATTATGACAGAAGAAGAAAAAATATTTTCAGGTCATATCTTTAACAACCGTTGTAGTGAACTGGTAGAAATCAAGCGGCGCACCCACCGGCTGTGCCGGGAATATAATCGCCTCGATGAGACTGACCCCGCAAGAACGGATATCATGCGTCAGGTCATGGGATCCATCGGCCGGATATTTTATTTTCAGGGACCGCTCCAGTTCAACTATGGCTGCCATACGTTTATCGGGGAAAATTTTTTTGCTAATTTCAATCTGGTCGTCATGGACGATGCCCGCGTATTCATTGGCGATAACGTATGTATCGGCCCCAATGTATCACTTCTGGCAACGAATCATCCCCTTCTTCCACAGGAACGGCTGGGCCTGAGTGAAGAAGGGCGGATGACTATGGCCGAATTTGCCGAGGATATCCATATCGGGAATAATGTCTGGATTGCTGCTAACGTGGCCGTCCTGGGCGGTGTCCATATCGGTGACAATGTGGTCATCGGTGCCGGATCGGTCGTGACGAAGGATATTCCTGACAATTATTTGGCTTTTGGCGTTCCCTGCAAGCCCGTCCGTCCCATTACAGATGACGATTCCCAGGCCTGGCGCATCCTGCCGGAGGACCGGGACTTTTTTCGGAACAATCTGAAATAAGCGGTACCTTTTGTGCCTGCCATCGAAATGGTATATAATAGATGCGTGTAACATAATGAAATAGTACAGGAGGAATTCGTATGGCATATATTTATCCCTTCCGCGGCCAGTGGCCGGATATTGATCCCGGCGCCTATCTGGCAGATAATGTAACGGTTGTCGGCAAGGTTACCATAAAAAAAGGAGCAAACCTGTGGCCTGGCGTCCTCGTCCGTGGTGATGATAACGAAATTATCATCGGTAAAGGCGTCAATATACAGGACAATACGGTGATTCATGTGGATCCCGGCGATCCGCTCGTCCTGGACGATTATTGCATGGTTGGCCACAGTGCCGTCATCCATTGCAAACATATCGGCAGTGGTACACTGATTGGCATGGGTGCCATTTTACTGGCTAATGCCGATATCGGAGCAGAATGCATCATTGGGGCAGGAACCATGATTACGCAGAATAAAGTTATCCAGCCCCGTTCCATGGTGTATGGGACGCCCTTTAAATTCGTCCGGTCTCTGCGGCAGGAGGAAGTCGATGCCGTTCGTCAAGATATCTTGGAATACGAGGCGCTGGGTCAGGAATACAAGGCCATGCAGAAAACGATGCAGCAGAAAAAATAGGAGGGATTACTCATGTTTATGTATGAAATGCCGACCCGCCTGTATTTTGGCAAAGATTGTCTGAAGGGAGCAGGGAAGAATCTGAAGCAGCTGGGAAAAAAGGCACTGATCGTGACGGGACGCCATTCCGCAAAAATCAATGGGTCCCAGAAGGCCGTAACGGATGCGCTGGAATCAGAGGGTGTAGCCTGGGTATTGTTTGACCAGATAGAAAACAATCCTTCTATCGACACCGTCCGCAGGGCCGCTGACTTTGGCAAATCCCAGCATGTCGATTTCGTTATCGGCATCGGTGGTGGTTCCCCTATGGATGCGGCGAAAGTCATAGCCCTTCTATGTACGAATGACCTGGATGATGCGGCGTTATTTACCGGTCCTTATGTCCGGCCGCTGCCTATCGTGACCGTTCCGACGACATCCGGAACGGGTAGTGAAGTGACGAAGGTTGGCGTGCTGACTAATCCCCATGCCGGGACGAAACAATCGGTCAATACACCCCTTATTTTCCCCGTACTGTCCTATGCGGATCCGTCCTTTACAGAAAGCGTCAGTACGACTGTGACTATGGATACGGCCGTTGATGCCCTATCCCATGCCATAGAAGGGTATATGTCGCGGAAATCGACTCCCATGAGTGACGTATGGGCAGAAGAAGCGATGCGCTTCCTCGGTCCCCATCTGACTGATCTGGAAGGAAATATCCCTTATGTCGTCCGGGAAGACCTGATGTACGGCGCGACGACTGCCGGTATGGTCATTGCCCAGACGGGAACGACTCTGGTACACGGCATGGGTTATCAGCTGACTTATTATAAAGGATTGTCCCATGGCCGGGCGAATGGCCTGTTATTGCCGGGGTATATGCGGCTCATGACAGAAACGATGGAAGATAAGGTGGAAAAAATCTGGGACATCCTGGGATTTTCCGGCCTGCAGGACTTTGCGGACTGCCTGCACAGTCTCATGCCGGAACGGGTTTCCCTTACGGAAGAGGAAATAGAAGAGTATGTCCGGCTGACGCTGCCTACGGGAGCAGTTGCGTCCACCCCTTATGAAGTGAATGGTGAAGTCATTGCCCGCCTATACCGGGAACTGGCCTGAACCAGACGGGTACCGTGAGTGCCGTACCGGATGAAAACCGGCTCTGTGTGAAGATGGATAGCTTCACACAGAGCTGGTTTTTATGT
>NZ_ONTA01000067.1:0-5069 GCF_900320625.1 Megasphaera sp. DJF_B143 | reverse complement strand
GACATGATCGGCATCAGTCGTACGGATAAAGCGGTCATGGGAAATGTTCAGTTCCTTCCAGAGTTCTTTGAAAAGAGCCACGATGCCGTCAACATATTCCTTAGGCTGCATTCCCTTGCTTTCAGCGGCACGCTGGATTGTCTGACCATGTTCATCAGATCCGGTAGTAAAAAAGACGTCATCGCCGCGGGGACGATGGAACCGGGCCAGTGTGTCGGCAATAGTCGTGCAGTACGTGTGACCGATATGCAGTTTGGCACTCGGATAATAAATCGGGGTGGTAATAAAATACTTCTTCTTGTCTGTCATGGAAATTCCTCCTCTGCCGGCAAATGAGCCGGCCTTTTGTACGGGAAACGCTGCTGATGAACCAGCGTTTCTTAAGGGGCTGAGCTGCCCTCTGAAGCAAGCACCGCCTGATATACCACACGGCGGCTGACACCACAGCGCTGGGCTACGGTCCGGATAGCCTGCTTTTTATCTGTTCCCTTATCCATCAGTTCCCGGACAAGGGATGCATAATCATCGTCGGAAGGGCCGTCTTCTTGCGGAACGGCACCGGCGACGAGGATCACAAATTCACCGCGGACCCCTTCCTGTTCCAGTTCCGTCCGGAGCTGGGACAACGGTCCCCGCAGATATTCCTCATAGCGTTTGGTCAGTTCCCGGCAAAGCACTGCTTTGCGGTCTCCCAACGCTTCTTCTATTTCTGCCAGCACAGCAAGGATGCGGTGCGGCGCTTCATAAAAAATCAATGTGCCCGTATAGTCTTTGATACTTTCCAGTACGGGGCGGCGGTGTTTCTTTGTCTTTGGAAGAAACCCTACAAACGTAAACCGCGTCGTATCCATGCCCGATGCAATGAGCCCCGTAAGACCCGCATTGGCTCCGGGAAGCGGTACGACGGGGATATGCTCGGCAATGGCCATCTGTACGAGGTCACTGCCGGGATCACAGATAGCCGGCATGCCTGCATCGCTCACCAATGCAAGCATACAGCCTTCTTTGAGTTTTTCAATAAGCTGCGGCCCTTTTTCCGCCTTGTTATGTTCATGGTAACTCGTCGTCGGCGTCCCTATATCGTAGGCCGAAAGGAGAAGTCTCGTATGGCGTGTATCTTCTGCGGCGATCAAATCGGCTTCCCTGAGGCATCGCACGGCCCGGTAGGTGATATCTTCCATATTGCCAATGGGCGTAGCACACAGATACAATGTGCCTTTTTGAAATTGTTCAGCCATCATGACCTCCTTCAGCCCTGTTCGTATTATATACGATAATATACCAAATATTACAATTTTCCATATAATTTCAAAACGTCTTCCGTATAGGTCCCATCGGCATGATGTACGATAAGCGGCGGCAGGACATCTACACCCTTGCTGCCACCCCGTATTCCTTCTACGAGGAACAGTTTGGCCTTCTTATCTGCCCTTCCATGAACCATCTGTACCACTTTGGGTTCAATGGCATGGATGCGCATCGCCGTCAGGATATCTGTCAGGCGTTCCGTTATATGCACCATACGGAAGCGTCCATGGAACTTGAGCGCAAAGGAGGCCGCATCGAGCACATCATCCAGTGTAGCCGTTTCTTCGTGACGCGCCCGCCGGATTCCTTCGGCATCACTGTACGCGCCACGGCTTTTTTCCCGATACGGCGGATTAGCATATACTGCTGCAAACGCTCCGCTGTCCGACCACTGCCGGATAGTACGGTAATCTCCTTCCACTATGGTAATGACCGGCTCACGGCCATTGAGTATCACATTCCGCCGGGCAATATCCGCCATGACCGGATTGAGTTCGGCACCGGTCACGGAAACAGCACCGCGGGCGCTCAGAATAAGCGGGATTGCCGCCGTCCCTGTACCCAGGTCCAGGACTTTCCCCCGGGGTACCGTACCAAAATGAGCCAGCAGCACCGTATCGAGAGAAAAGCAGAACTGATCATCGCGCTGGATAATTTTCATCCCGTCCAGGACCAGGTCATCGAGCCGTTCGTGAGGTCCCAGACTAACTTTCATGATCTGGTTCGGCTACATCCGACCAGGGAACGTTGACATTGTGCCCTGATTCGAGCTGTACCTTGACCGTATGGTCTTTCATATGGACGCGCAGGACCGTACCAAGGCCTTCATCGGTAATGACCCGCTGTCCGACCTGCGGTGGTTTCTGTTGTTCACAATTTTTCTGGCAGTTCTGGCATTTGAGTTCCCCTGACGTATACAAATCATTTTCGTAGCGCAGGCAGCACATGAGGCGGCCGCAGATACCGGATATCTTCGTCGGATTGAGGGACATGCCCTGTCCTTTAGCCATACGGATTGATACGGGCTTGAAATCGCCCAGGAAGGAAGCACAGCATAACGGCCGGCCGCAATACCCGATACCGCCAATCATCTTGGCTTCATCGCGGAGGCCGATCTGCCGCAGCTCGATACGCGTACGGAATACGGATGCCAGATCGCGCACCAGTTCCCGGAAATCAATCCGCCCGTCAGCGGTAAAAAAGAATATGATTTTTCCCATATCGAAGGTGTAATCCACATCGATAAGCTTCATGGGAAGTTTATGTTTGGCGATTTTTTCCAGGCAGATGGTAAACGCTTTCTTTTCTCTTTCCTTATTGCGTTCCACCTGCCGCATATCTTTCGCCGTCGCTTTGCGGATAATAGGTTTTAGTGGCTGTACCACTTCCGAAGCGGCGACACTGCGCGGGGCAATGACCACCGTTCCGTATTCCATACCGCGGGCCGTTTCGACAATGACCCCGTCCCCTTCAGCGAGAACGATCTCTGTCGGGTCAAAATAATATATCTTGCCGGCTGGTTTAAAACGAATGCCAACAACTATCAACTATATTCCTCCTTTTGCCCGGATAAACCGGATACACACCGCATCCCACACCAGCCGCACGTTGACGTGACGGAGGATTGCTTCTCCCGCTTCATCGAGAACATGCTGGAGTGAAAAAATACAGGAATCCGGCCAGGCCGGCAGCAATTCTGAAACTTCATGGGCATACTGGCCCAGGCGGAGTCGTCCTGCCGGTACACCCGAACGCATGACTACCATGTCGCGAAGAAGCATCTGGATCCAGCGGAAAACCTCCTGCGATTCCTGATCCGTCCACCCCGCCGAGATACTGTGCCACTTGGCATAAGGGCATGCGTGACGGGCCATAACCTGCAGGAAGGACAGTGCCTGCTGCAGCGCTTCAAGGCCTTTTCCCTCTTTCAGGGCAAGGACACGGGCGACATTGCCACCGCCCCACAACACAGCCTGACGATAGGATTCTGCCGTTCCTCCATATTGCCGCACCAGCCCGTCTAACATTTCCTCATCACCGACCGGTTCAAAGGATATGATGGCACAGCGTGACACAATCGTCGGCAGTAATAAGTCGGGCTGACTGGTCACAAGAATGAAATGCACGCCTTCCGGCGGCTCTTCCAATGTCTTGAGCATGCGGTTGGCAAATTCCTTGTTCATCGTTTCTACGTGATTAATAATGCAGACCCGGCTCCCGGAAGCGCGTAACATCAGCTTTTCCTGAAGCTGCCGAAACTGATCTACCCGGAGCATCGTACCGATGACATCCAGATAAAAAACGGTTCCTCCATCTTCAATGAATGGCGTATCGGCATCGCAGGACAGGTGGGTAAAATCAGCCAGGAGCGGACGGCCACTGAGCGTTTCTGCAACGGCCCGTGCCATCAGCGCTTTGCCAAGGCCTTCCGGTCCGGCAAAAATCATGGCGTGGGGCAGCCGCTCTTCGGCAATCAGACGACGCAGACGTGCCTTGACCGTCTCATGACCGATAACAGCATCAAAATAATCCTGACTCATGCCGCGCCCTCCTGTTGGAAAATCTATACTAATCCTTTCTATTATAAGGAAAATAAAGCATAAAGTCTATACTATGCCTTCCATGAGAAAAATACCGCTTACGGTATCAGGACTGCCGCGACTGCCTGGTATACGTCAGCGTGTATATCGTCTATGCTGCGCATACGCCCGTCTTCCGTACAGGCAATACGCTGCCAGCCATATCGGTCTGTCAGTTCATCATAGGCATCATGGCATTTATGTAAAAAAGACCCGTTTTTTTCATGAATGTCACCCGTAGTGCCGCCGGTTTTCCCTTGTCTGCCCGCCATCAGCTGTTCTGTCACATCGAGTGGCACATCGAGAAGACATACCAGGTCCGGGCGGGGAAGCCCCATCTTTCCAAATTCAAAATCTTCCAGCCAATCCAGATAGGCACGGCGATCTGCCGGATCATTGAATTTAATCATCTGATAGAGCATGTTACTCGTCGTATACCGGTCAGCCAGAACGATCCCGCCCTGTTCTAAAAATGATTTCCAGTGCATCTGATAGGACGCGAAGCGGTCTACAGCGTAAAAGGCCGACGCTGCATAGGGATTGACCGCGTCGGCATCAGCGCCGAAATCGCCTCGCAGGTACATGCGTACGAGGGCACTGGAATCGCTGTCATAATCGGGAAAACTTACGGCCCGTACCGATTGTCCTTCTCTTTGGAGATGCTCCTGCAGCAATTTCGTCTGTGTCGCCTTGCCGCTGCCGTCTCCGCCTTCTATGATAATCAACCTGCCTTGCATGATATCATCCTTTCCGTACGACCTGTATCGTGTCCAGACTGCTGTCTGCCGCACCATTAGTTACATATCCCTCATTTAATTTCTGGTCAATATATGCCAGTACCTCCCCGGTCAATACTTCCCCTGCCGCCACAACAGGGATTCCCGGCGGATAAAAGGTAATCGTTTCTGCACATATTTGTCCTGCACAAAGAGGACGGGCCATCGCTTCTTTTTCAGCATACCAGGCTTCCCGTGGCGCCATGACGACGCGGGGCTGTGGCAGTGGCGGTTCAGCGGTATCTTTCCGCTCCACGGTCTCATGCGTACAGGCAATCGTACGGCAGCCCTCCAGTAAAGTCTGTATGCTTTTTTCTGTATCACCAAAGGTAACAAGTGCCAACACGTGATGGCCGGCGGTAAGTTCTACTTCGATATGGGCAGCCCGCAGCAGACGTTCCGCTTC
>NZ_ONTA01000234.1:0-2154 GCF_900320625.1 Megasphaera sp. DJF_B143 | reverse complement strand
GGCGGCCGCTTTTGCTCCCTATTACAGCCGCTATGAGCTTGCCCCGGGGCAGTATGAAAACGGCAAGCTCGTCATGAATGAAGCCATTGCCGACTGCGGCGGCCTTTCAGCCGCGACGGAAATTGCCGCAGGTGACAAGACGGCTCTGCAGGATCTGTATCGTAATTTCGCGTCTATTTTTGCCTCCAAGTATACAAATCAGCTTCTCCATCAGCTGCTCATGCTCGATCCCCATCCGGAAGGGCGGGCCCGGGTCAATGGTGCCCTGTCGTCTACGGACGGGTTTTACGGTGCCTATGGCATTACTGACGGAGACGGCATGTATATTGCCGAAAAAGACCGGGTAAAACTTTGGTAAAATACCTGTCCACATAGATAATGCAGGGGAAAGACATCGTTTTCCCTTGCATTATCGCAGGTGATACGATACAATCACAGGAGAAGAGCATGCCATAGATTTTATGGTATGTTCCCTAAGTGGGACAAATTTTGTACCACTGGGAACAAAAATGCAACAGCACTTACGCAGACACAGTATGGAGTTTATACAAGGAGGTATTTTATGCGAACCTACATTGCACTCATCGCTCATGATGCCAAGAAAGATGCCATTGTCAAACTGGCAACACAGTTTAAAAACGTATTATCCCGGTATCCCCTCGTAGGAACCGGTGAAACGGGACGGCGCATTGAAAACGAAACGGGACTTACAGTGAAACAGATGCAGCCCGGCCCGATGGGCGGCGACCAGCAGATCGGCGGCATGATCGCTTCCGATGAAGTACTCGGCGTCGTCTTTCTGCGCGATCCCCTGACAGCCCAGCCTCATGAACCGGATGTGTCGGCGTTCCTGCGCCTCTGCGATGTCCATTCTGTGCCTGTTGCTACCAATGTGACCAGTGCCCGTATCCTGCTTTCGGCACTGGATGAAAAGCCTGATTTGTTTAACCTGTAAAAGGAGCATAACTGATGAAACGAACAAAAATCGTATGTACCCTGGGTCCCAGTTCAAATACGCCGGACATCCTGGAAGGCATGGTCCGTGCCGGCATGAATGTAGCCCGGTTCAATTTCTCTCATGGCAGCCATGAAGAACATAAAAAACGCATTGAAATGGTCCGTGCCGTTTCCCGGAAATTAGGCACGCCCATTGCCCTTCTGCTCGATACAAAAGGTCCGGAAATCCGTCTGGGCAAGTTTAAAAATGGCTCTATCATGATGGAAGCCGGTCATGACTTTACCCTGACGGCCCGTGACGTAGAAGGTGATGAAACTATCGCCTCTATGAACTATAAAGAATTGCCCCAGGATGTCAAACCCGGTGACCATATCCTCCTGTCGGACGGCCTGGTCAATCTGGAAGTCACGTCCGTTGAAGGCGAAGACATCCACACGAAAATCCTCAACAGCGGCAAGATGAGTGACCGCAAGCGCGTTGCCGTACCGGGGATTCCCATCAATCTGCCGGCCGTATCGGAAAGTGATGCAGCCGATATCGAATTTGGCATCCACATGAATATGGACTGGATTGCCGCTTCTTTCATCCAGCGTGGCAAAGACGTGCTGACCATTCGTAAGATTCTGGAAAATCACGACAGCCATATGAAGATTATTTCCAAAATCGAATGCAAGGCTGCCGTCAACAATATCGATGAAATCATCAGCATGAGCGATGGCATCATGGTAGCCCGCGGCGATCTGGGTGTGGAAGTACCGGCGGAAGAAGTTCCGACGCTGCAGAAACTCCTGATTCGCAAATGCCAGGCGGCCGGCAAACCGGTCATTACGGCAACGCAGATGCTGGAATCCATGTGCAACAATCCCCGTCCGACCCGGGCCGAAACGAGTGACGTAGCCAATGCCATCCTCGACGGGACCGATGCAGTCATGCTCAGCGGTGAAACAGCGGGCGGCCTGTATCCCGTAGAAGCTGTCCAGACCATGGCCCGGGTGGCGGTCTTTACGGAAAGCCAGTTCCCGCCGCAGGCTCATCAGGAAGGAAATAAGGCCCCGGCGACGACGACCGAATCCATCGGCAAGGCGACGGTCAAAATCGCCGAAGACCTCCATGCGGCGGCCATCATTGCCTCGACCGAACGGGGCGGCACGGCCCAGATGGTAGCCAAGTACCGTCCGGCATGCCCGATTATTGCC
>NZ_ONTA01000116.1:0-3948 GCF_900320625.1 Megasphaera sp. DJF_B143 | reverse complement strand
GGTATGGGTTGTCGGAAGTGATCATACGCTGTCCCTTAAAGATGTAACGGTCACGGACTTTGGCGACAATACGGTACAGGTTACCGGCCTTACCCGTGGCGATAAAGTCGTGACAGCCGGCGTCCACATGCTCAGTGCCGGTGAAACCGTACGGGTAGAGGGGGAAGATGAATGAGAAATTTATCGGAAGTCTCTATCCACAACCGGGTCCTCGTCTGGTACTTTATCATCCTCATCGCCATTGCCGGCATATTTTCCTACATGAAACTGGGCCGTATGGAAGACCCGACCTATACGGTGCGGACTATGGTCGTTTCCGTAGCCTGGCCCGGCGCGACGGCAGAGCAGATGCAGGAACAGGTAACCGATAAAATCGAAAAGAAACTGCAGGATACGCCAAACCTCGATTATATCAAAAGCTATTCCCGTCCCGGCCAGTCGGTTATTTACGTGTACCTCGACGATAAGGCGCCACGGGACAGTATCCGCAGTACCTGGCATGAAGTGCGTAACCTGACGGAAGATATGAAAAAAGACCTGCCCGATGGTGTGTATGGTCCCTATTACAATGACCGCTTCGACGATGTCTACGGGTCTATCTATGCCATCACTGGCGACGGCTATTCCTACGAGGAATTGCGCCAGAAGGCTGAAAAGATCCGCCGCATGATGATGTCTGTCGATGATGTCAGCAAGGTGGAACTCGTAGGAGAACAATCGGAAAAGGTTTACATCGAAGTGGCCAATTCCAAGCTGGCTGAACTGGGCATTGCGCCGACGGCTATTGCCGATGCCGTCAAGGGACAGAACGCCATGACGCCCGCCGGCATGGTGGATACGAAATCGGACAATGTGTACCTCCGCCTGTCCGGCGTCTTTGAAGATGTGGAAGCCATCCGCAATCTGCCTATCAATGCCAATGGCCGTGTATTCCGCCTCGGCGATATTGCGACGGTAGAACGGAGATATACCCAGCCGTCGGATCCCAAGATGTTTTACAATGGCAAACCGGCCGTCGGCATTGCCCTGTCCATGAAGAGCGGTGGCAACAATCTGAAGCTCGGTGAAAATCTGAAAAAATTGCAGCAGAGCGTCAAGCCGGACCTGCCGGCAGGCATGGAAATCCACCAGGTATCGGATCAGCCGCAGGTAGTCAAGGAATCAATCAGTGACTTTATCAATACCCTGCGGGAAGCCATCATCATCGTCCTCATCGTCAGCTTCCTCAGTCTGGGTCTTCGCACGGGACTGGTCGTCGCATTCTGCATCCCCCTGGTACTTACGGGTGTGTTCTGTGTAATGGAAATCTTTGGCATTGACCTGCATAAAGTGTCCCTGGGATCGCTCATCATCGCCCTGGGCCTTCTCGTCGATGATGCCATCATTGCTGTTGAAATGATGACCGTCCAGTTGGAAAAGGGAATGAACCGCGTCGATGCGGCCTGCTATGCTTTCAAAGCGACGGCCAAGCCCATGCTGACGGGCACGCTCATTACTTGCGCCGGGTTTATTCCCGTCGCCTTTGCCGACGGGGCCGCCTCGGAATTTTGTAAGGACCTGTTCCCCGTCATCACGGCATCGCTGGTCCTGTCGTGGATTGTATCGGTCATGGTAGCGCCTCTTTTTGGCTATTATCTGATCAAGCCGAAAGTCAGCAAAGACGAAAAACCAGAGCCATTGTATCAGAGCCGCTTCTACGTGTTCTTCCGCAAGGTCCTGACCTGGTGCCTGACACACCGTGCGGTCGTCATCGGCGGTACGGCGGCTATGTTCGTCCTGTCGCTGGGACTCATGAAACTCATTCCCCAGGAATTCTTCCCGCCGTCCCTGCGCCCCGAACTGATTGTGGAAATGACCCTCCCTGAAGGGTCTTCCATGCAGGCTACCCAGAATGAGGCAGCCCGTTTTGCCCAGTATCTCGACACGCAGCAGTCCCAGCTGAAGGATTATTCCTATTATGTCGGCGAAGGGGCACCGCGGTTTGTCCTGACCATTGAACCGGTCCTGCCGGCCAATAACTACGCCCAGTTTGTCGTCGTCGCCAAAGACACGGACACGAGGGAAAAACTGACAGAGGAAATCAAACAGGAAATGGCGGACCAGTTCCCCAATGTCCGCTGCAATGTCAAGAACGTGCCTCTCGGTCCGCCGTCGGATTATCCCATCATGCTGCGTGTATCCGGTTATGATACGGATAAGGTCAAAGCTTATGCCCAGCAGATTGCCGACCGCATAGCCAAAGATCCCAATACGGAAAACGTATTCCTCAACTGGAATCAGAAAAACAAGGTCATGCACGTCGAACTGGACCAGAATAAACTGCGGGCCATGGGAATTTCCGGTCAGAATATTGCCCAGACCCTGTACACCGAATTATCCGGCGCTACAGTGGCGCAGTATTATGCCGGCGATAAGACCATCGGTATCCAGCTCCGCCTTCAGGACAGCGACCGCAATGACCTTTCCAAGATCAAGAGCCTGCCTGTCTACGTTGGCCAGGCCGGTTACGTGCCACTGGAACAGATTGCCCGGATTTCCTATGAAGGGGAAGACGGACTCATCTGGCGCCGGGATCTAAAGCCGACCATTACCATCAATGGCGGTATCAAGTCGGGAACGGCCAACGACGCAACGCAGAAGGCCTATGATTCCATTGCCGATATCCGGGAAAGCATGCCTTTTGGATATACCGTTGAAGTAGACGGGGCGCTGGAAAACAGCCAGAAATCACTGAACTATCTGCTCGTTCCCGTGCCGGTCATGATTATCATCATCATGACCCTGCTCATGTTCCAGCTCCGCAGCCCGTCGCTGATGGTACTGGCACTGGTCACGGCGCCTATGGGACTCATTGGCGTATCCCTGGGGATGCTTCTCTTTGGCAAGTCTCTGGGATTCGTGGCCTATCTGGGAATCCTGGCGCTGGGCGGGATGATCATCCGTAACTCCATCATCCTCCTCGATCAGATCCAGAAGCACATGGCAGCCGGAGAAGACCCGTGGCATGCCGTCATCGACTCGGCAGTCATGCGTTTCCGTCCCATCATGCTGACAGCGGCAGCGGCCATTCTGGGGATGATTCCTCTCATGCGCAGCGTCTTCTGGGGGCCGCTGGCTGTCGCCATCGCCAGTGGATTGTTCGTAGCGACAGTCCTGACACTCCTGGTCCTTCCGACTATGTACGCTGCTTGGTTTAAGGTGAAACGTACGTCGTAATCACTTCAATATAGTTAGTTAATCTAAGTTAAAACAGAGACTGTGACAAAACGAGCTTTTAGAGCTATTTTGCTACGGTCTCTGTTTTTTGTTACCTTATTGCTTTTGCTATGCTTTTTGAGCATTCCTTAACTTGTGATAATAAGCATTTTACATGTCACAACCGGGACCATATAATACAAGCAGGAAATGAAACTAATCAGGAGTCAGCCAGAAAAGAAGTATTGCCTTATGAAAAAGAACTATTATCGCTGTGTGCAATCTTACTGTGATGGCTGTATTGACTCTATGATACGGTGTATTAGTGTAGAAATGAGAGGATTATATGTTTATACGGGAAATGGCCAAACGGGTACATCTTTCAGAAGATACCCTGAGGTATTATGAAAAAATCGGGCTGCTGGCTCACGTTCCCCGTGATGCCGGTGGACACCGGGTATATGGCGAGGTGGAAATTGAAGAAGTTCAGAAGATTGTGTATTTAAAAGCCAGCGGACTTTCTCTGAACGATATCCGGAACTATCTGGAGTTGATGCAGGGGGGGAAAGAAGGAAAAGAACAGCAGCATATATTATTACTGGCGACGCAGAAAACGTTGCTTCGGAAGATGGTTGAGCTGCAGCAGTCTCTGAAGAAAATCAACCAATTGTTGTATACCCGGCATCAGACCTGCATGATGGCCGGTTCCCAGACAGTGCCGGAATAGGCCCGGGGCGTGTCACCGTACGCGTG
>NZ_ONTA01000102.1:0-3071 GCF_900320625.1 Megasphaera sp. DJF_B143 | reverse complement strand
GCCGGCGAACCAACAGTCCGTGACATATTGGAAGAATTGCGGAAACCCGGCCGGGATGTGCGCAGCGACTTCCCCAAACCGCTGACACGACGCCACGTCCTGTCCCTGGATGAACTGGAAATCGGTTCTATCGTGCGCGGTACGGTCCACAACGTCGTCGATTTCGGTGCCTTTGTCGATATCGGCCTTAAAACGCCCGGCCTCGTCCACCGGTCAGAATTATGCAATCATCCCTTCCATCACCCGACAGATATCGTACACGTCGGCGATATCGTAGACTGTATGATTCTTTCTGTAGATACAGAACGGAAACGCATTGCCTTATCCATTAAAAAAGCAACAATATAATATAGATAATATAACAGGCTGCCCTCATCGGACAGCCTGTCATGTTATCTATATTATACTATTTTCCTAATTCACGTTTCGGCCATTCCGCATCTTGTAATATGGCCCGGCCAACCCCGATCATATCAGCCGCTCCCGTGACAAGAAGGTCTTCTGCCTGTTCCACTGTCTGTACCCCACCAGTCAGGATGACCGGTACGGAAACATGATGACGGATAGCGGAAGACATATCGCGGAAATAACCCGGTTCTGTATGATCCTGGCGGACAAAGAAATTCATGCCGCCTGATACATCAATCAGATCAACCCCAGCCGTTGCAAACAATTTAGCTGCTTCCACGGCATCATTGATTGTACTGCCGCCCGGCTGATAGTCACATCCGCCAAACCGGATAGCCAGCGGATACGCCGTACCGACGACCATACGGATAGCATGGATGACCTGCAAATGGAAATGAACACGTTTTTCCAGCGTGTCACAGCCATAGGCGTCGTTACGGTGGTTGGTAAGTGGTGAATAAAATTGGTTCAGCAGATATCCATGAGCCGCATGGATTTCCACGCCGTCATATCCGGCCGCTTTGGCTCTGCCGGCAGCGGCGGCATATTCTGCTACGAGTACCTGTATTTCTTCGACAGATAACTCCCGTGGCAGGACCTGGCTCTGTTTCTGACGGGGATGTAGTACAGGAGACGGGCCCACAGCCTGCTGCCGCGTCACAATGGGATCGGCAATAGAACCGGCATGATTAATCTGAGCAAACACACGCGTACTCCCTTCGCGGTGGATACACCGGGTCAGCTGCCGCAGGCCGCCAATATCACCATTGCGGGAAATGGAAATCTGATTCGGATCGGCTTTTCCTTGCTTATCAATGTACATATGCTCCGTAATGATCAGACCCAGATAGCCCTTTTCTGCCCGTTTCTGATAATACTTACATATTTCTTCATCAATGTAGCCATGAGAAGCAGCCCGGGTAGCCATAGGCGGCATGACGATACGGTTCGTCAGCGTAAGATGATGAATCGACAGCGGTTCTTTCCATTTCATTATCAATCACTCCTTACAAGCTAAAATTACATGTTATTTCGTAACCATTCTTTTCTTTTAGTATACCATTAAACACGACTATCCTATAGGAAATTTTTAGTCTTATTCCGGGAAAATTTCCTGTAGGAATCGTCTCTGGTTCACGTATACAAAAGAGAGGCCGCGGCAAACATAGCTTTTAATGCTCATTTGCCACTGCCTCATTTGTTATCGCAGGTAGAGTTGCAATGCCGGTTCTTCCTTGAAACGGCCCCGCAGTTCGACCGTACGCGTTTTCGCATCCGTTTTCTTGATTCCCCGGGCACTGACACAACTGTGCCGGCCTTCCAGGAGGACAGCAATATCCGTACTGCCTGTGATTTCTCCCAGAATATCGGCAATATCACGGCCCAGCCGTTCCTGAAGCTGCAGCCGCCGCCCGGCCATGTCACAGATGCGGGCAATCTTAGAAAGACCAATGACCTTGCCTTTGGGAATATAGGCAACGGTCGCTTTCATATCGTACATGAGGGCCATATGATGTTCACAGTACGAAAAAAGGTCAATATCTTTCATGACGACGACCTGATCGCTGCCTGCACTAGTCGTATCTTCTGCAAAGGTCTTATCCAGCATCTGTGCCAGTTCATGATTCGTGTAATTCATGCCGTCAAAGACTTCCTGGTACATTTTGGCTACCCGTTTCGGCGTTTCCACCAGGCCCTCCCGGTCGGGATTTTCTCCGAGAGCAATGAGAATCCCCCGTACATGTTCTTCTATCGCTTTGGTATCAATCATATCAGACACCCCGTTTCTCTGGATCCCAGATAACCTTATGTATCTGGATTTGTAAACGCACATCGTTCATTTTATGTGTTTCCATGAAAGCAACCATATCGACCGGTTCAATCGAACCGAATACTGGACTGAGATACACATGGCATCGTTCTGTCAGCCTGTATTCTTGTATGACTTCCCACGCCCGCTGCAGGTCTTCCTGGCTGCCGCAGACAAACTTCACCGTATCCTGCTTTTCCAGGACAGAAAAATTCTCCACTTTCATAGCCCGTTCCCAGCCGCTGGAAGGCAATTTGTAATCCATCGTAAAGACAGGCCGCGCAGGCATACAGAATGGACGCAGGTCTACAGCGCCGTTCGTTTCAATTTCTACGCGGATTTTTGGCTGTGCCAGGAGTTTTTCTATTAATTCAGCGATTCCCTGAGACAGCAGCGGTTCCCCACCAGTGAGCGTAACATTATGCACGCCCGTAGACAGGACGTACTCCACGATTTCATCGGGTGTCAGTTCTTCATAGGGACAATCCGCTTCATAGGCCCATGACGTATCACAGTAACTGCAGCGGAGATTACATCCCTGAAAACGCACAAATACAGACAACTCACCTGCCCGGTTCCCTTCCCCGTTGATACTGATAAATTTCTCTGCTACCTTCATGTCAGCCTCCATAAGACGCACAATTATTAGGCGTTTCGTATACATCTACACGGGAAACATCATATCCCTGCCGTTGCAGCGTTTCATAAACATGGCGGGAAAACTCCTCTGCCGTCGGCCGGAAGGGTACTTCACGGAGACAGAAATCTTCTTCCTTCAGGGCGGCTACAGTCGTTTCCTTCAGAGATCCCGTTTCATATATCAGGCTGTGGTCATAGAAATCACAAATATCTT
>NZ_ONTA01000070.1:0-12699 GCF_900320625.1 Megasphaera sp. DJF_B143 | reverse complement strand
CCTATCCTTCCGGACATCGGTATGTTTGCTTCCTTTGATCCGGTAGCACTGGATCAGGCCTGCGTCGATGCCTGCCAGAAACAACAGCCTCTGCCCAACAGCCAGTTGGCGGATAATCTGGCAAAACCAGACTGGCATCATCATCACGACCACTTCCTTGACAGCAATCCCCGTGTCAATTGGGATGAAACGCTGGTACATGCAGAAGAAATCGGGCTCGGCACGCGCCAGTATGAATTAGTTGTCGTAAAATAAAACTATCGTGAAATAATATCGCAAACTTAAAGAGAGGGTTGTCCCTGCATGAGCAGTGCGCTCATTTGGCGGCAACTCTCTTTTTCATACTCCTTATACTGGATAACCATTCTCAAATATGATATTATATATAAGATATGTAAAAGTAATACCATATAGCAGGAGGAGAAACATGTTCAAACATGTACTATTTGATTTAGACGGGACTCTGACTGATTCGAAAGAAGGAATCATCAAGTCTGTAGAATATGCACTGCTGAAGCTTGGGGAATCAACGGAAGGACGGCTGGACCAGCACATTGTCGTCGGCCCGCCGATGATGACGACGTTTACCCAGGTTTATGGCTTTTCCGAAGAAAAAGCGCGGCGTCTGTATGATACATTCCAGGAACGGTACGGTACCAAAGGGCGTTTTGAAAACCATCCGTTCCCGGGAATCCTGGCTCTTCTGGATCAATTAAAGGAAGCGGGCATCAAATCGTATGTTGCTACGTCCAAACCGACTGTACATGCCCGGGCCATATGTGAGAAATTCGGGATCAGCCAGCGGGTGGAACTCGTCGCCGGCAGTACTCTTGGAGGCAACGAAACAAAAGCTGATGTCATCCAGCAGGTTCTCGATACAATCGGACCACAGGCAGAAGGCAAGGCTGTCATGGTAGGCGACAGGAAATATGATGTCATCGGTGCCAGAGAAACGAAGCTGCCTGTCATCCTCGTCGGGTTCGGATATGGAAGCAAGGCAGAACAGGAAGCCTATCCGCCTGATTATTTTGCCCCTGATGTGGAAGCATTAGGCGATATTATTCTTCATACACAGTCGTAAGAGGAGGCTTTTTTATGATATTGAAAGTAAAAGACACGCTGCATGGATTTCACATAGACCGGTCCGTTTATGTTAAAGAACTGGATAGCCAGGCCTATGAAATGACCCACGTCCAATCCGGGGCCCGCGTCCTGTATATCCAGAATGAAGACGACAATAAGGTGTTCTCCATTTCTTTTCGCACGACGCCTTCTGACAGTACAGGTGTACCCCATATTTGTGAACATTCCACATTGTGCGGCTCCCGGAAATTTCCATTGAAAGAACCGTTTGTAGAACTGGTCAAAGGGTCTCTCAATACATTTCTCAATGCGATGACATTTCCTGATAAGACCATGTATCCTGTAGCAAGCCGGAATGCAAAGGATTTCCATAACCTGATGGATGTATATCTGGACGCCGTGTTTTTCCCTAATATGCTGAAAGATGGACAGGTACTGATGCAGGAAGGCTGGCACTATGAAATGGACAGCCCGGAAGCACCTCTGACGTACAGCGGCGTCGTTTACAATGAAATGAAAGGCGTCTTTTCTTCTCCCGATTCACTTATGGAACGCCATGTCATGGAAAACCTGTTTCCCGATACAACGTATGGCGTAGAATCAGGTGGGGATCCTGACGATATTCCCAATTTGACGCAAGAGGCTTTTGCGGCTTTCCATAAGGCCTATTATCATCCTTCCAACAGTTATATCTTTCTGTATGGGGATTTGGATGTTGACGGCACACTGGATTTTATCGATTCTGAATATCTCAGTAAATTCCATGCAGCACATATCGATTCAGCCATCAAAAGACAAGCCTGCCCGGGCAGTTGCGTCCGTACCTATCCGTATGGCATCGCTTCAGGAGAAAAAACGCAGCAGAAGACACTGCACAGTCTGACCTATGTCATTGACGATGCTTTGGATACGACACTGGCATTGGCTTTTAAGGTGCTGACGTACGTCCTGTTGCAATCGCCGGCGGCGCCCCTGAAAAAAGCTCTCGTCGATGCCGGTGTCGGCCGCGATGTGTCCGGTGATTTCCAGGATGGTATCCTGCAGCCGTTGTGGGGAATTTCCATCAATGGCTCAGACCCGGATAAACAGGCCAAGATTTTACCGGTTGTCCGGCAGTTCCTGACAAAGATGGTTCAGGAAGGCGTGGATAAGACCTTATTGACCGGTGCCCTGAACCGCATTGAATTTACTTTGCGGGAAGCCGATTTTGCCGGTCGTCCCAAGGGATTGATTTATGGTATCCGTTGCATGGATACCTGGCTGTACGATAAAGATCCGCTGGCTTCTCTGCAATATGAAGATGCGTTGCAGACTCTCCGCCAGGGGATTGACAGCGGATATTATGAATCTCTTATCAAGAAATATATACTGGATAACCCGTATTATGCTCTTGTTACACTGGTCCCGGAACCCGGTCTGACAGAAAAACATGATCAGGCTGTGGCTGACAGACTGGCAGCGTATAAAAAGACTTTATCTGCTGAAGACATACAGCAGATTGTTGAAGCATCCAAGGCCTTGAAAAAGAGACAGGCTACACCCGATTCCCCCGAAGCTTTGTTGACAATCCCCACTCTTTCCCGGGATGATCTGGAACATAAAGCGGAAGAAATAGAAATGCAAACGTCTTCTGAAAGTGGGATTACGGTGTGCTATGTACCGGATCATACAAACGGTATCACCTATGTCAATGCGTATTTTGACCTCCATGGTTTTACCCCGGAAGAGATTTCCTATGTATATCTCCTCAGTGATCTTTTGGGAGACATGGATACGAAAGATCATACATATGGAGAACTGGCTTCCCTCATTGATTTATATACTGGAGGTATCGATTGCGCCGTATCTGCTTTTTCTGATTGTGAAGATAATGGGCAGTACATGCCTGTCTTTAAGGTAACGGCTAAGGCACTCCGTCAGAATATGCCGGAACTGATCCATCTGATGCGGGAAATTACGACAGAAACACTTTTTACCAATACAGAACGTCTCATTGAACTGGTCGAGGAAACCAAAGCGGGCTGGGATATGGATGCATTCCGCCGGGGGCATACGCTGGTCATGCACCGCGTTCTGTCTTATGTATCACCGGTAGAAGGATTCTGCGATGCCGGCGAATTTTCGTACTATGAATTTATCAGCCGGATTGCTGCCGGAATCAGGACGAAAACGGATGATACAATCATGAAGCTGCAGCATGTCATGAAGAAGGTATTCACCCGGGCGGCTATGACGCTGGAAATAACGAGTGATACAGAAGATTACCAGCAGGTCATAGGACTTTTGCCGGACTGGGCGCAACAATTGCCCCAGGGAGAAAAACGCACAGACCTTTGCCGTCTGGGCGGTCAACGTAAAAACGAAGGCATCATGACCAGTGGCAAGGTACAGTACGTAGCAAAAGGTGGGAATTTCCGCAGCCATGGCTTTGTGTACACCGGTTCTATGATGGTTCTGGATACGATTTTGCAATATGGATATCTCTGGACGAAGATTCGTGTCCAGGGAGGAGCGTACGGGGCGTTTACTCGTTTTTACGGCAATGGCGACATGGTGTTCTGCTCGTATCGCGACCCCAATCTGGAAAGCAGCGTCAGAGCGTACGATGATCTGGCAGATTATCTGGAACAATTCGACGTTACAGACCGGGAAATGACAAAGTATGTCATTGGTACATTGAGCCGCATTGATATTCCACTGACACCTTCCCTAAGGGGAGATAAGGCGATGAACCGCTATTTCTCCCATATGACACAGGCCCTGGTTCAGCAGCGCCGGGATCAGCTCTTACAGACGACGGCTGCAGATATCCGGGCTCTGGCACCATTAGTGCGGGCGGTCATGAATGATAATTGCCTTTGCGTGATGGGGGGAGAAGGTAAAATAAAGGATGCAGCTGCTTTGTTTGACAACCTCATTTCCTTGCCGGATTAGGATGTGAATAGTATGCGGGGACGTTTTGCACCCAGCCCGACGGGCTATATCCATTTGGGAAATGTATGGACTGCCTTTCTTGCCTGGCTGCAGGTACGGCAACAGAATGGAACTCTGGTACTGCGCATAGAAGATATCGATGAACAGCGGTCTAAGCCTGTATATGTAAAGGCACTGCTGGAAGATCTGGCCTGGCTGGGGTTGGACTGGGATGAAGGGCCTGGAAAAGGCGGCTCTTACGGATCATATATCCAGCAGGAACGGTATCCGCTATATGAAAAAGCCATGCAGGAGCTGCAGGAAAAACATCTGTTGTACCCCTGTTATTGCAGCCGTGCCAGACTGCAGGCCATAGGAGCGCCCCATGAAGGGGAGCATCTTGTATATGATGGGCATTGTTATGGCATGACGGAAGAACAGCGCCGTCATATGGACCGGAAGCCATCCTGGCGCGTCCACGTCCCGGACGTTTCTGTCTCGTTTACGGATGGCTGCTATGGGGCTTTTTCGGATTATCTGCCCCGTGCTTGTGGTGATTTCGTCGTCCGGCGTGCCGATGGCCTGTATGCATATCAATTGGCCGTTGCCGTCGATGACGGGGCTATGGGCATTACCCATGTGCTGCGCGGCCGGGATTTGTTATCTTCGACAGCCCAGCAGATATGGCTCATGAAGGTGCTGGAGTATAGGGCACCTTCGTATACCCATGTTCCGATGCTGGTTGATACGTCTGGTAACCGTCTTTCTAAGAGACAGAAAGGCATAACAGTCCGCAGCCTTCGTGAACGCGGTGTCATGGCTGATGCCATTTTATCTGCACTGGCCCTGGCCGGCAGACTGGTTACGGAAAGGCGTCTGTATCATAAAGAGGAATTAGTCCGCCGGTGCGATTTTCAAAAGATGACGACGCAGGACATTGTTCTGGAAGATACCTGGCTGGATGAACTGCTACACGGATAATCAAAATATAATAAGTTTGGCTATGTTGTATCATACATACTGTAGGAAGAAACAAAATACATCTTGTTTTTTTCTGCAGTATTTTTTTATCTTTTTTTTCAGATCTTTATCAGATTAAGCAATATTATTGTCATCGGGTGTGAAAATGTGGTAAAATGTGGTGAAAAGTGATAGATAATACGGAAAGGGGGGCGACGCTATGTTCATGGGAGAATATTCGCATTCTATTGATACAAAAGGCCGTGTTATTATGCCGGCGAAATTTCGTGAAGAATTGGGAACGCATTGTATAGTAACCCGTGGACTGGAAGGCTGCCTTTCTGTATATACACAGGATGCCTGGAGAAATCTGGCTGATAAGATGAAAAAATTAAGGACCAGTAAAGAAAAGGTCCGGGCATTTAAACGATTTCTCTTTGGCAGTGCGGCCGAAGTTGAATTTGACCGTACAGGCCGTATCCTGATTCCCGGAACGCTGCGGGAATATGCCGGCCTTAAAAAAGAAGTTACAGTCATCGGCACAGGTGACAGCATAGAAATCTGGGACAAACAATCTTATGAAGAATATGCCGCCCGTACCGTGCCGGCGATGGAAGAGATTGCTGAAGATCTGGAAGATCTGGATCTGGACATATAGGAGTACTCATGGAATTTCATCATGTCAGTGTATTACGAAATGAAACAATTAATCATCTCATCGGTGATCCCCATGGTATATATGTAGACTGCACACTGGGAGGGGGAGGTCATTCCCGCGTATTGGCCGAACGGCTGGCCGGTGATGCAACGCTGATTGGACTCGATCAGGATGAGGATGCCATTGCGGCGGCTACAGCCCATATGAAAGGGACGGCCTGCCATTTTATACCGGTGCAGGAAAATTTCCGCAACCTGGGCCAGGTCCTGGACAAGCTGCACATAGATGCCGTGGACGGGGTCATGTTTGACCTGGGCGTGTCGAGTTACCAGCTGGATACGCCGGAACGGGGTTTTTCCTATATGCAGGACGGGCCACTTGATATGCGGATGGACCGGTCTGCCCGGAAAAGCGCTTACGATGTGGTCAATACATATAGTGAAGCTGAGTTATACCGTGTTGTCAAAGACTATGGGGAAGAACGCTGGGCCAGCCGTATTGCTGAATTTATCGTCAGGGAACGGCAGCAGAAGCCCATTAGTCATACGGCTGAACTCGTATCCGTCATCAAGAAAGCTATTCCTGCGGGAGCCCGCAAGGATGGACCGCATCCGGCCAAGCGGACGTTTCAGGCAATCCGGATTGAAGTCAATGATGAACTGGGTATTCTCCATGATGCCGTCGAAACGGCAGCGCAGCGGTTAAAACCGGGCGGACATATCTGTGTTATAACCTTCCATTCTCTGGAAGACCGCATTGTCAAGCAGACGTTGAAACGATTGGCAACGGATTGTATCTGTCCTCCCGATATGCCTGTCTGCACGTGTCATCATCATGCCATTTTAAAGATACAGCGCCATGCCATCACGCCGGGAGAAGATGAACTGGAACAGAATCCCCGGGCCAGAAGTGCTAAATTACGCGTCGGAATTCGTAAGTGATGGATAGGCAGAGGAATTTTCGTTTTTAATATTTGATTGGATGTGTTATAATATGCTGGCCAGAAAAGCTGGATACATTCACTATGAAGCGTCACGTTCTGTGGGGCACCGGACCGGTGCGGATGAAAGAAAATTCGCCAGGCTGCTTGCGCAGACTATATCTGTTTTACTGCTGGTATGCTTTTTCCTGCTGGCATACATTGCGCTTTCTGCCGTTAAAACTAATTTCAGCTATGCACTGATGCAGAAAAAGCTTCATGCCCAGCAGCTGCAGAGAGAAAATGAAGTGCTCCGCGTTGATATTGCCAAATTGGAGACGCCGGAACGAATTTATACGTCGGCGCAGAAACTCGGTATGACGGTCCCGGTGACCGTGCTGTATGGCCAGTCTCATGATAAGACGGGAACAGGTGACAGCAGCCGGTAAAGCGGGTATGAGCAGCCTTAATTTAAGGCTGCTATTGTTGTTTCCTGTTCTGTTAACATATGAATTACCTGTATAGGAGGAAATGAAATGAAATCAGTTAATGAACTCTGCAAACAAATTAAAGGTATATATAATGTGGATGGCAATGCCAATACTATGATTACGGGCATTTCGTCCGATTCCCGGTCAATCGAAAAGGGAGATTTGTTCGTCTGCTTCAGCGGCGTTCATACAGACGGGGCCGTATATGCATCCCAGGCTGTAGAGAAAGGGGCCGTTGCAGTGCTTACGACCAAACATCTGGACCTTCCCGGCAATGCCGTGCAAATCATGGTGCCGGATGTGCATCATGCCGTTGAAGATATAGTTCCTTATTTTTATGATTATCCGGGAAAGAAAATGCGCATGATCGGCGTTACGGGGACAAATGGCAAAACGACGACGAGCCATATTATTTATCATATCCTGAAAGCTGCCGGCCATCGTGTGGGCCTTCTGGGAACCATCCATGCGCTGATTGACGATGAAGAACTTCCTATTCACAATACGACGCCGGATGTTATTGATCTGCAACGCTTCCTGGCGCTTATGTATGACCGTGGCGTTACTCATGTCGTCATGGAAGTGTCGAGCCATGCCCTGGCTTTAAACCGCGTGGCCGGGATTGAATATGATACGGCGGTATTTACGAATCTGACACAAGATCACCTGGATTTCCACAAGACGATGGAAAACTATCTGGCAGCCAAATGCAAATTATTCCAGAACATCAGTCTCGATGAACATGTTAAGGATAATAAGACAGCTATAGTCAACATTGATGACCCTTATGCAGAAGGAATCCTGAAAACCTGCCACTGCAACGTACTGACCTACGGCGTAGAAAAAGCAGCTGATTTAAAAGCAGCTAACTTATCGGTGGAACTGAAACGTTCATCCTTTGATGTTACGGGACCCTTTGTCAATGTCCATCTGAATATGAACATTACAGGCTTGTTCAACGTGTATAATACACTGGCGGCAATCGGAGCTGCCCATGCAGAAGGCGTAGATGAACAGACGATTGATAAAGCTATCCAGTCTTTCCATTCCGTACCAGGCCGTTTTGAACTCGTAGAAGCCGGACAGGATTTTGCTATTGTCGTCGATTATTCTCATACGCCGGACAGTCTGGAAAAAGCATTGACGACAGCCCGTGCCATGAATCCGGTCCGTATACTCTGCGTGTTCGGCTGCGGGGGCGACCGCGATCGTACAAAACGTCCGATTATGGGACGTATTGCTGCAGAACATGCTGATATCCCCATCGTCACTTCCGATAATCCGCGGTCAGAAGACCCGGAAGCCATTGTTCAGGAAGTGGAAGCCGGTGTAAAAGATGGGTTGAAACCCGGCCAGCATCATGAAGTGATCGTCAATCGCCGTGATGCTATTTTCCGTGCCGTAGAATTGGCACAAAGCGGCGATATTGTACTGATTGCTGGTAAGGGGCATGAAGATTATCAGATATTGAAGACCGGTACCATCCATTTTGATGACCGTGAGGTCGCAAGGGATGCCGTGCTGGCTGCAAAGGGGAGATAAAAATGGCTGCGTTCACGTTACAGGAGGTAGAAAAGGCTACTGGCGGCAGACTGCTGTATCCCGTTGTGGACGATTCCGTATTTTCTCAGGTAGAGACAGATACACGGGCTATTACAGAAGGGGCGCTTTTTGTAGCTCTCAAAGGAGAAACATTTGATGGTCACGATTACGTGCTTCAGGCTAAAGAACGTGGGGCTGCCGGTGCCGTAGTAGCTGAAGACCGCCCTGAATATAAACAAGAGGGGTTTGCTGTTGTTATAGTTACGGATACACGCAAAGCATATCAGGACCTGGCGCGTTTTCACCGCCGCCGTTTTTCGATTCCTGTCATCGCCGTTACGGGTTCTGTAGGAAAGACTTCTACACGCAGCATGATTGCAGCCGTGCTGTCGCAGAAATATCGTGTGCTCCAGACAGAAAAAAATTTTAATAATGAAATCGGCCTTCCGAAAACGCTGCTGCAGCTTACGCCGGAACATGAGGCCTGCGTTGTGGAAATGGGCATGCGTGGTCTGGGGCAGATTGCGGAACTGGCGGCTATTGCAGAACCGGATATAGGTGTGGTCACCAATGTCGGCAAGAGTCACATTGAGCTGTTGGGGTCGCAGGATAATATTGCCCGGGCTAAAAGTGAACTCGTCCGGGCATTGTCAGAAGATGGCGTTGCCATACTGAATCAGGATGACTCGTATGTAGCGGCAATGGCCGATTTGTGCCGCGGCAAGGTAGTCGGATACGGTATTGAAAGCAATGCTGCTATCCGGGCCAGCCGCGTCATCTGCAGTGAGAAGGGGCTGCGGTTTGCCTGCCGATGCTTTGATCAGGTCATGGATATCCACATGCCGCTCATAGGCAGCCACAATGTCTATAATGCACTGGCTGCTATTGCTGTCGGACGGGTTCTGGGACTAACAGAACATCAGTTACAAAAAGGATTGTCCGAGTACCGCGGTATGCCAATGCGGCAGGAATTGATTCATCTTGGCGAATATACCTTTATCAATGATGCGTATAATGCAAATCCGGCTTCTATGAGTGAAGCGCTGAAATCGCTGGCGTTGCTGACAAAAGGACGGAAAATCGCTGTTCTTGGCGGAATGCTGGAATTAGGGGACTGGACGGTCCGGGAACATGAAAAAATAGGAGCTGAAGCAGCGGAATTAGGACTGGATGCGCTCATTACCATGGGCAGTCCGGCATCCTATATTGCAGATGCTGCCAGAAAAAATGGGCTCGGCGCTGTATATACGGCACAGGATCATGCCGGAGCGGCGGATTGCCTCAGGCAAATTATCCAGCCGGGAGATACGGTTCTGCTTAAGGGTTCCCGGGGATTTGCCATGGAAAAGATACTGCCATATTTCGAAAGGAAGTAATGTGAATGTTAAATACACTGCTCTTTGGTTTTGCTGTCAGTCTGATCATAGCTCTGGCTCTGGGGCCGCTGGTCATCCGGGAACTGAAGAAATTTCATGCCCGCCAGTCTGAACGGGAAGAAGGGCCAGAGAGTCATAAATACAAGGCTGGCACGCCTACTATGGGCGGTATCCTGATTCTGACAGCGCTTGTCGTGTCCTGCCTTATTTTCAATCCCATGGATCTGCGCAAGGGACTGGCGCTGTTTCTGACACTAGGACATGGAATCATCGGTTTTCTTGATGATTCCATCAAGGCAGTCAAACACCGCAACCTGGGCCTTACGGCTAAACAAAAACTGGCCGGGCAATTCGTTATGGCAGCAGTATTCTGCTTTATTTTGAAGGAATATCTGAACTTTCCGACGACAGTATGGATTCCGTTTACGACATGGAATGTTGATTTGGGCATGTTGTATTACGTATTTGTCTTTGTCATGATTGTCGGTACGAGTAATGCCGTCAATCTGACGGACGGACTCGATGGGCTGGCAGCTGGTTCTTGTGCCATCACGTCGGTTGCCTACGTCGTTATTTCTGTCGCACTGGGATATGTCAACTTTGCCGTATTCAGTGCGGCGCTTACGGGCGCGTGTTTGGGATTCCTCTTTTATAACCAGCATCCGGCTAAAATGTTTATGGGCGATACGGGGTCGCTGGCTTTAGGCGGAGCCCTGGCGGCCATGGCGGTTTTGACTAAGACGGAATTATTGCTTATCATTGCTGGCGGCCTGTATGTGATTGAAGCTTTATCGGTCATCATTCAGGTCGTATCATTTAAGACCCGCGGAGTACGGGTGTTCAAAATGAGTCCGATTCATCATCATTTTGAGCTTTCGGGCTGGAGTGAAGTCAAAGTAGTTACTGTTTTTTGGAGTTTTTCGGCTATTATGGCCATCCTTTCTATTTTTGTAGTCCTGGCATGCAAATAGGCTGCCATACATACTATATGAAAAAAAGCGGGTGTAGAGCATGAGCATAATGGATTTTTCAGGGAAACATATTTTGGTTATCGGTGCTGGTATCAGCGGCCGGGCTGCTTCAGAAGCACTGGCCAGTCATGGTGCTTCCGTTGTTCTCAATGATTTAAAGACAATCGATACACATCATGAGCCGTGGCCGGAATTGAAAGCTGATGGGATCCGTCTCGTGTTTGGCCATCAGGAAGCGGCTCTGCTGGATGGGATGGACCTCGTCGTTCCGTCACCGGTCATTTCCCCGGAAATCCCGATTATGAAGGAAGCGGCTGCCCGTCATATTCCCATCTGGAGTGAAGTAGAAGTTGCTTACCGGCTGACAGATGCTGAAATACTGGCTGTTACCGGTACGAATGGCAAAACGACGACGACGACACTTTTGGGAGATATTATGAAAGCGGCAGGCCGTGAAACGGTCATAGGTGGCAACATCGGTTACGGTCTTTCCGAACAGGCGGAAGACCTGCCAAAAGAAGATGTGGTCGTAGCAGAACTCTCCAGTTTTCAACTGGAATTTACACAGACGATGAAAGCGAAGGCTGCGGTCATACTGAATATCACACCCGATCACCTGGACCGGCATCACACTATGGAAGCGTACGCGGCAGCGAAAGAACGGATTTTCCATAATCAGGATAAATCCGATTATGCACTCCTGAATTATGATGATGCGCGCATTAAAGCCATGGAACCGGATATGACCGGGACCGTGTTGTGGTTCTCTACGGAACAGGAAGTTCCGGCAGGTGCCTTTGCAAAAGATGGACGGCTGATTTTACGTACGGATGGAAGTGATACGGAAATCTGCCGAGAAGACGAACTGAAATTATTTGGCAGGCATAATATCCAGAATTGCTTGGCCGCGGCGCTCATGGCGTATGTGGCAGGCGCACCGCTTTCCGTTATTCAGCGTGTACTCCGGACGTTTGGCGGGGTAGAACATCGCATTGAACCTGTACGCACTATCAATGGCGTACCGTATTATAATGATTCCAAAGGTACTAATACGGATGCTTCGATAAAGGCATTGGAAGCTTTTTCCGGCCATCTGATACTCATTGCCGGCGGCCATGATAAGATGACGCCGCTTGATGAGTTCATGAATCTGGCTGCTCAAAAAGTAGATACGATGATTCTTATCGGTGATGCGGCGGACCGTTTTGAAAAAGCCGCAAAAAAGGCGGGCGTAAAAGATATCCGCAAAGCCGGCTACAGCATGGAACGGGCTGTCATGATGGCACGCAAGATTGCAGCACCGCCCCAGACCGTACTTTTGTCACCGGCCTGCTCCAGCTATGACATGTATGATAATTACGAACAGCGCGGACGTGTGTTCAAAGGCATAGTAAACGCAATTTAAATAATGAATTCAGAGACAGGGAGGAAATAGAACATGCGCCGAGTGATTATTTCTGGTGGTGGCACTGGGGGGCATATTTATCCGGCCATTACCATTGCCCGGGCCATTGCCGATATTGAACCGACGGAATTTTTGTACGTAGGATCTAAAATCGGATTGGAAAACACCTTGATTCCCAATGAAGGCATTCCCTTTGTTACGATTGATGTACGGGGGCTGGAACGGAAGATTTCATTCCGTAATCTGGTGACATTGGGAAAGACCGCAGGCAGTCTGATCAAGGCAGAACATATTATTCATAAGTTTAAACCGGATGTTGTGATTGGCACGGGGGGCTTCGTTTGCGGCCCCGTTCTCCTGGCAGCCAGTCTGAGCGGGATT
>NZ_ONTA01000027.1:0-13736 GCF_900320625.1 Megasphaera sp. DJF_B143 | reverse complement strand
TATCATACTGAGTATGTGATGGAAATAACATAAAAGGAATCGTTGCTCCTCCGTATTTCTGGCATGCAAGCAGAAAGGAAAGGACACTGTATCCGGTATACGGTGCCATCGTTAAATATTTTTGTAAATATTTAAATAAAGAGTCTACAAAACAGATATTATGTGATATAATGAACATAAAGCGTGAAACACCCGAGTACCTATCATTGATTTCAGCAGCCACCGTCATAACGGGTAGCTGTATGATATAATTAATAGCCCCAAATGGCATAGCCTGTACTATACTATTTTCTGGCTATGACTTTAATCAAAGGAGAGATGTAAAATGGGTTATATTCTTAACAAAGAGCAGATGGACATCGTTAATTTGGCAAAAGACTATGCAGTAAAGAAAGTTATGCCGCTCGTACCGGAACTGGACAACGCTCCGGAACTGACACCGGAAACAGAAGAAGGCAAAAAACTTCTCGACCTCTATCAGGGCGCTGTTGACCTCGGCCTGACGACTCTGGAAATTCCGGAAGAATACGGCGGCCTTGGCCAGGACTACTACACCGTAGCCGCTGCATACGAAGAATTGTCCAAAGTTGATGCTGGCTTTGCTACAGCAGTAGCCGCTTCTTCCCTCGGCCTGAAACCGATCCTCCAGCACGGCAATGACGAACAGAAAAAACTCTATGCTGATTTCCTCAACGGCGAAAAGACGTCTGAAAAAGCTCCGGTACCGGGCTTCTGCGCATTCTGCTTAACCGAACCGGATGCTGGTTCTGATGCTTCCAACAGCAAGACGACAGCTAAAAAAGTTGGTGACGAATATATTATCGACGGCACGAAATGCTTCATCACCAACGGCGGCGTTGCTTCCGTTTACACCGTATTCGCTGTAACGGATAATACGAAGGGCGTAAAAGGCATCTCCGCTTTCATCGTTGAACGTGACCGCGAAGGCGTTTCCATTGGCGCTGAAGAAAACAAGATGGGTATCCGCCTCTCCAACACGACAGAAGTTATCTTCCAGGACGTTCATATCCCGGCTGATCACCTCGTAGGTGAAGAAGGCAAAGGCTTCATCTATGCTATGCAGACGCTGGACCTTGCCCGTCCTATGATTGGTGCCCTGGCAGTTGGTATTGCTCAGCGCGGTATCGACGAAGCTGTTAAATATGCTCAGGTTCGTCAGACATTCGGCAAACCGATCATCAAACACGAAGCTATCGCTTTCAAACTGGCTGATATGGATATCCAGACAGAAGTTGGCCGTTCCTCCATCATCAACTTCCTCAACAAATACTATGACGAAAGAAAGAATGGCCGTTACAACTACTCCCGTGAAGCTGCTATCTGCAAATGCTTCTGCGGCGATATGTGCGTACAGGTAGCTCTCGATGCTATCCAGATCCTCGGCGGTTTCGGCTACAGCCGTGAATATCCGGTTGAAAAACTCGTTCGTGATGCTAAAATCATGCAGATCTATGAAGGCACCAACGAAGTACAGAGAATCGTTATCTCCGGCCAGATTACAAAGAAACACTAATTTCACAGGTCGTACAACGGTCACATGCTTTGGCATGTGGCCGTTTTTTTTCTGGGAGAACGTTGATGGCTCGAATAAAAGACATTGCTAAGGATAAAACAGAAGTGGTACAATAAAAGTCACGTATACAAGATAGTTGAGTATATTTCACTTCAGAATATAGAGTTAGTTTGTCCAGGTATCTCTGCAGGATAGCTGGCATACGAAGGAGAATATAAGGAGGAATTATGGCAGAGTTACTGGCTCCGGCAGGTTCACTGGATACGGTACGGGCGGCAATCGACGCCGGTGCCGATGCGATTTATCTGGGTGGGAAAGGGTTTAATGCCCGCAAATTTGCTCACAATCTGAGCGATGAGGAAATGGCTCAGGCCGTGCGGATAGCCCATCTGATGGGCGTTAAGATTTATGTCACCGTAAATATTCTCGTGGCAGACACGGAACTATCTGATTTGACGGTCTATCTGAAAAAGCTGGATGATTTGTCTGTCGATGGCATCATCGTGCAGGACCTGGCTGTGGCGGAGATTGCCCGGCGCGTCGTACCAAATCTGCCGCTTCACGGGAGCACCCAGATGACCGTATCCGATCTGAATGGCGTGCGTTTCCTGGAACGGCTCGGTTTTACCCAGGTCGTACTGGCGCGGGAACTGCCTCTTTCGGAAATCCGCTATATCTGTGCCCATGCTCACGCTGCCATTGAAGTTTTCATTCACGGCGCATCGTGCATGGCTTATTCCGGACAGTGCCTGATGAGCAGTTTTATCGGCGGCCGCAGCGGGAATCGCGGCGCCTGTGCCCAGCCGTGCCGCCTGCCGTATCAGCTGTATGATGGCGATGATCCCCTGACCGGAGAAGCGTCTTATATACTGAGCCTGAAAGACCTGAACAGTTCTTCTAAGATATATGAACTCCTGTCTGCCGGCGTTTCCTCGCTCAAAATTGAAGGGCGCATGAAAGGATGCGGTTACGTGCGTACCGTTGTGGGAGCCTATCGCAGCCTTTTGGATAGCTGGCATCAGCCTGCGACAGAGCAGAAACACTGTCTTCGTGAAGCGGAAGAACAGCTGAAACAGAGTTTCAACCGCACCTATCAGGCCGATTTTCTGAAGGATCATCTGGGCCGGCACACCATCACGGCAGGTATACCGGGAAACCGCGTGCCCAATACGGGAGGCGGAGATCCGGGCCTGACCCGTCATATACCCGTCTACGGTCATGTAGATTGCACTGACCAGGGAAATTTGCGCCTGACCCTGTGGGACGAAGACGGCCATACGGCTGAAGCCGTCTCTTCTTTTCAGCCGGAACGGGCAACACGACGGCCGGCGACGCGTGACTGGGTCAAAGGGCAGCTGGAACGATTGGGTGACACCTGTTTTACTCTGGCAGATGCATCTGTCTGGAATGAATCGCACATGATCCCGGCCAGTATCCTGAATGAACTGCGCCGTCAGGCGGCGGACCGGCTGGAAGAGGATATCCTATCCGGCTATGATCGCCCCTCTGCGGGAAAGGCAGAAACGGATACGACTTTTGTAAGAGCGGCATCTATAGCGGATACGGCACCCTGTATTACCGTGCGTTGTGACTCGCCCGCTCGGGCCGAGGCGGCACTCAGGGCAGGAGCCGGCCGTATCATATATGGAGGAGAAACGTACGATCATCATTTCGTGACGGCAGAGGAATGGAAACGGGTATCGGCCCTGACCGTATCGTATGGCCGTGAATTATGGGCCGCGACGCCGCGGGTCCTGTGGCCCCGTCAGGTGGCTGCCGTGCGGACGGAACTCCGCCTGGCAGTAGAAGCGGGTATATCTGGCATCTATGCTGGCAATATGGGGATATTTCCGTTACTGGAATCAGAAGGCCTGTCCCTTCCCTGCAGTGCCGACTGGTCACTCAATATTTTTAACAACCAGAGCGCCCAGGCCTACATTCATGTCGGATGTAGTGAACTGACTCTGTCTCCGGAACTGACATTGAGGCAGATTGGACGGATTATCCGGCAGGTACCCGTTTCCATAGAAGTATTGGCAGAAGGCCGGCTGGAAATGATGATTACCGAATTTTGCCAGGCGGCGGCCTGTCTCAGCAAAGAAGGGAAAGGGCATTGCAATGGTGCCTGTAGCGGCCGCCATCTGTCACTGGAAGACCGCCATGGCATGCATTTTCCTGTCGTGACTGACCCGTTCTGCCGCAATCATATCCTCAATAACCGTGATCTGGACATGGCTCCGTACTATAAGGATCTCCGGGCAGCCCATATCAGCCGGCTGCGTATCGAAGGCCGGGGCCGCAGTGCAGACTGGGTATCGGTGCAGACAGCCCGATACGTACGATTATGGGAAGGCCGGGAAACAATGCTTCTGGGGAAAGAAGACCAGCATGTCACGCGGGGGCATTTCTTCCATGGCATTATATAAGAAATAAAGATAGCGATTAGTAAACGAAATAAAAGGAGTTTTACCCTATATGAATAAACGTAGTATGCGGATTTTGGGATTTTATCAGGTGCAGAACCAGCTCGTCAGGCTGGCTCCGTCACGTCTTTCCAAGGAAATAGCCCGCCGTCTGCGTCCTGAATCCGATGCAGATGTAGTGGAAGCGCGCCTGGCTGATACGGAAGAAGCCTGGCACTGCTTGCAGCGGGAAGCCTCTGTGCCCTTCGGAGGAATCACCGATATCCGTCCGGCATTGGAAAAGGCAAAGCGCGATGTGACACTCGACGGGCAGGACTGCATTGATATCTGGCACAATGCCCAGCGGTACGGAGAAATCAGGGTGTATTTTGCGGAAAAAGAAGGCGATTATCCACGTCTGTCCGGTCAGGCCTCCCACATCGGCGATTTTTCCCTCATCATTCACAAAATCGCCCAGGTATTCGACCAGAACCACCAGATCCGCGACAATGCGTCTGTCGAGCTTTTGCGCCTGAGAACGCGGATTTCTGAATTGGAACGGCAGACGAAACGGTACGTCTACAATGTACTCCAAAATAAAGAATATCAGAAGTATTTCCAGGATGCCCTGGTAACGGTCCGCAACAACCGCTACGTCATTCCTGTCAAGCAGGAATACCGTCATGCCTTCCCCGGCATTGTCCACGATACCTCCGCCAGCGGGGCTACATTGTATATTGAACCCATGGCCATCGTCAACGCCAATAACGACCTGCAGGCGGCCCGTATCGCAGAAACGAGGGAAATCGAAAAAATTTTCCGCCGCCTGACGGCCCTTATCGCCGGAGATTATGAAAATCTCTACGACAGTACCTATGCCGTAGGAAAGCTGGAATTTATCTTTGCCAAGGCACAGCTGGCTCTTTCTATGAAAGCGACGCGGCCGGTTATTTCCAAAAGGCGGATGGTAAAACTCATCCAGGCCCGTCATCCTCTAATTGATGCGGTCAAGGTCGTACCCAATACAATTGTCATAGGGGGAGAATACCGCATACTCCTTATTACGGGCTCCAATACGGGCGGCAAGACCGTTTCCATGAAGACCTTGGGCCTTCTGGCTCTCATGCATCAGTCCGGATTGTTCCTGCCCGTCATGGAGGGGTCGGAATTGCCCATATTCCGCGACATTTTTTCCGATATTGGTGACGAACAGGATATTTCCCAGAATCTCAGTACCTTTTCCAGCCACATGAAGCAGCTCATTTATATCCTGAAACACTGTGGTCCCGACGATCTGATCCTGGCAGATGAACTGGGATCTGGCACGGATCCTGCTGAAGGCAGTGCTATTGCCATCGCCATCCTCAAGAATTTGTACACCAAGGGCTCTTATGTCATGGTGACGACCCACTATAATGATTTGAAAAACTTTGCCTATAATACGCCGGGCATCGAAAATGGCCATGTGGAATTCGATGTGAATACACTGAAACCGACGTACAAGCTGCGCATTGGTTCGGCAGGCAGTTCCCATGCCTTCAGCATCAGTGAACGGCTGGGCATGCCCAAAGAGATTCTCGACGAAGCGAAAGAACTGCGCAGCAGGGCTCAGGACGTCGATATGGAAGCCATCCTGACCAAACTAAATGCCCAGTCCAAACGCATGGATGAAGAAGAACAGGAACTAGAGGCGAAACTGGCCAGCGCGCGCCAGATAGAAGAGGCACTGCGCAGGGAAAAAGAAAAAGTCACTTCCAAGCGGCAGGATATTATCGATTCCAGCCGGCGTCAGGCCGTCGATATGAAACGCAATCTGCGGCTGGAGGCAGAAAAAATCATCCGGGAGTTAAAAGCCCAGTCGAAAGAATCGTTGAGTGAAAAGGAACGGATGAAGGCCATCGAACAGGCCCGCCGCGCCATCCAGCAGATTTCCCTGCCCGAAGCAGAAAAGCCGCACCGCGATCCCATCGACCCGGCCCAGCTCAAAACGGGCCAGCAGGTCTATATCAATTCTCTCGACGGGCTGGGAACAGTAGAAAAAATCCACGGCAAGAAGGTGACCGTATCGGTGCGCGGCATGACCGTCCGCGTCAAGATACAGGACATCAGTGCCCCTTATTTGTCAGAAATTAAGAAAGAAAAGCAGGAAGAGAAACGGGAACAGAGCCGTTCGTCCTTCCGGCCAATCCGGACCGGTCCTGTTGCGACAGAGCTCAACATTATCGGCAAGACCGGACCCGAAGCCATACCCGAAATCGAACGGTTCCTCGATCAGGCACTGGCTGCCGGATTCAGTCCGGTCCGCATCATCCATGGCAAAGGCAGCGGTGCCCTGCGAAGAGCCGTCCACGCCTTCCTGGATGAACAGCCCTTTGTCAGACAGTACAAACTCGACGATGCCCAAAATGGCGGAGACGGTGTCACCTTAGTATATTTTTAGCATAGTAAAAAGACGCGGAATTACGTTGTAATGACTGTTTCCGCGTCTTTTTACTATTTACAAATATTTATACAGGCGATGAAATATAGTCATGGATTTTGGCGTTGTTATATGATAAAATAGGTCCACAAAGGGATATTTTTTATGTTTTCTCGTAAAATGGGAAAATATAGTAAGAAATGGAGGAAAGTATATGAATTTATTACGTCGTAAATCATTCGACGACTTGCTGGCCCATACGCAGGAGAAAAAGTTGACCAAGGCATTGGGCGCCTTTGACATCACCCTTATGGGGCTGGGTATCATCATCGGAACGGGGATTTTTGTCCTGACGGGTATTGGAGCGGCCAAATATGCCGGCCCTGGACTCATGCTGTCTTTTGTATTCGCGGCCATTACCTGCGCCTTTGTCTGTCTGGCCTATTCCGAACTGGCATCGTTTCTTCCCGTATCGGGGAGCTCGTATACGTACGCCTACGCATCGCTGGGTGAAATATTCGGCTGGTGGGTCGGCTGGAGCCTGATTCTGGAATATTCCGTCGGAGCCAGTGCCGTAGCCGGTGGCTGGTCTGCCTATTTTGTCGGCATCCTTCATTCCTGCGGTATCGACCTGCCCAAGGCACTGACCAGCGTACCCGCTGATGGCGGTATCATCAATCTGCCGGCTGTGCTCATCGTCCTTTTGGCAACGGCCCTTCTCGTCGTCGGTGTCCGGGAAAGTGCCAGGGTCAATCGGATTCTCGTCTTTGTCAAAATCGGCACGATTTTCCTGTTCTTATTCCTGGCAGCGCCGCACATTGAGCCGGTCAACTGGCAGCCCTTCCTGCCCTTTGGCATGCAGGGCGTATTTGCCGGCACAGCCGTGCTGTTTTTTGCCTACCTTGGCTTTGACGCCTTATCTACGGCAGCAGAAGAAACGAAGAATCCGAAACGGGATATGCCAATCGGAATCATTCTGGCTCTGGCCATCTGCACCATCCTGTACATTGCCGTCTGTGCGGCCATGACCGGCGTCGTACCATATCCGATGCTGGATACGGCGGCTCCTGCTTCGTATGTCCTCGAATACATCGGCCTGCACCTGGGGTCGGCTATCGTCGGTACGGGCGCTATCTGTGGCCTTTCCACAGTCGTCCTTGGCATGCTCTTTGCCCAGAGCCGTGCTCTCTATTCTATGAGCCGGGACGGCCTCATGCCTATGAGTCTCTACAAAGTGCATCCGAAATTCCATACGCCTTATATCATTCAGATCATCATAGGCATAGTCGTCGCCTGTATCACGGGATTCACACCCATACACATCGTAGCGGAAACGTGCAGTGCCGGAACGATTTTTGCCTTCCTCTGCTCCTGCGTGGGCATTCTCATCCTGCGCCGCGTCTATCCCGACAAGCCGCGCGGATTCCGCTGCCCGGCCGTGCACATCATTGCTCCCCTGGGATTTATCTGCTGTGCCTTCATCTTCTCGGAATTATCTCCCCATACGCTCCTCCTCTTTGGCGGATGGTCTGTACTGGGACTGCTGATTTACCTCGTATATGGCAACCGTCATAGCGTATTGCAGAAAGAGGAAGCAGGAAAATAGGTGTGTTTACATCTACCATTATCGTCTTTATACTAAAAAACAGCTGCATTACATTCTGTGTAACGCAGCTGCTTTTGTCAATCTGGTATATCCCGGGCCCGGTTGGGTCAGAGTTTTATCTTGGAAAAGACTTCGCCAATGGAATCGTGGAGTACCAGGTCGGCCGTATGGTCCATATCGGTGCTTGATTTGTTGATGAGTACCAGTTTGTGGCCGTGATAGTAACGCACGAGGCCGGCGGCCGGATAGACAACCAGGCTGGTACCGCCGATGATGAGCATATCGGCATGACTGATGTAGTACAGCGATTGTTCGATGACATCATTGTCGAGGCCTTCTTCGTAAAGAACGACATCGGGCTTGATGGTACCGCCGCAGGCATCGCATTTAGGAATACCTGTCGTCTGCCTGATATATTCGGCATCGAAGAATTTATGACAGTGCTGGCAGAAATTGCGGTGGATACTGCCGTGCAGTTCCAGAACATTTTTGCTGCCGCCTTTCTGATGCAGTCCGTCAATATTCTGGGTAATGACAGCCTTCAGCTTGCCTGCCTGTTCTAGTTCGGCCAGCTTCTTGTGAGCCATATTAGGCTGGGCCGAAAGAGACGCATTCAGGATTTTATCCCGGTAGAACCGATAGAACTCGTCTGTATGCTGTTCGTAAAACGTATGGGAGAGCATCGTTTCAGGGGGATATTTGTAGTGCTGGTTATAGAGTCCGTCTTTACTGCGGAAATCAGGAATGCCGCTTTCCGTAGAAACGCCGGCACCGCCAAAGAATACAATATTGTCCGAATCATGGACCATCTGGAGAAACGTATCAATAGCAGACATGAGGACCGCTCCTTTCCAAACGCGAAAAACTACTTCTGAACTAATCTATATATCAAAATGAGTGTTTAGCAGCGAAATACCTGACCCGGTGCGGAACACCTTATCCCGGAAGGTGCGGATGGCGTCTGCATCCAGCTGATCTTCGTAGGCGTTGACCAGAAAATCCGCTTCCAAAAGTATCTGATAATCGGGGCCGTCGATGCCCGTATAGGTGTGATGATGGCCGATGAGCCAGCAGACGCGGTCGGTAAAAGACGAAGAAGAAGAGAAGGGTTCCAACAGCTTGCGGGCGATAGCCGGCCCTTCCAATTCCTGATATTTGCCGGACGAACTGCCATATTTTTCTTCTGCCGCGTGGATGCCGATATCGTGGAGTACGGCTGCCGTTACCAGGATTTCCTGCGTATCCGGAGCGAGGTGTTCCAGCTGACCAATCAAATCGGCGTAGGCGTAGACTTTGAGGAAATGCTGGATACGCCGGGGATCGCCATGGTCGTAGGCAACAGCTGCTTCTATTAGTTTGGGAATGTTCACATATATGCCACCTTTCTCAGAATCTGTCTATCGCTTTTATTATACACTATTTTCGGCTGGATAGGCGGTACAGCCGGCAAAAGGATTGTATTTTTTAGCATCAGAACTAACAGGCCCGGCAGCAATCTCATGGGAGTTGCCACCGGGCCTGTTGCCGGTCACTGTTTTCCTTCTGGCAGGATGTTTGCCAGGACGACGTGGTATCGTTCGTTATATTTTTTGATGGATGCATTGATTTTTTTACGGATGGCGATGATGTTTTCTTCGGAGTATTCTTCCGGCGGGATATGGAGGTCGCAGATGATATTCGGATGGCGCGCACCGGCAGTGAAGCGGAGATTATCCGTATGATACTGGGGATATTCCGTCTGGATCAACGTGTCGATATCGTGGCGCATGGCCGAAATGATTTTCTCATCCGTGCAGAGCGGATCCATGTGAACGTTGATATTGATCTGGAATTTCTCTTTCAGAATATCCTCCAGTTCATCGACAGCCGAATGGACTTCTACGATATCGGACGTATCAGGCACTTCCACGTGGATGGAAGCATAGGTACGACCGGGGCCGTAGTCGTGGATTTTCAGGTCATGGACGCCGACGACATAGGGGCAGTGCAGGGCACAGTCGGTAATTTCCCGTACCAGTTCCGGGTCTGGTGCCTTGCCGAGGAGAATGTTGATGACTTCCTTTGCCAGGCTGCCACCGGAATAGAGAATGAGCAGTCCGATGAGCGTACCGGCAGCGGCATCGATGGGCAGAGTCGTAAACTGCTGGGCAATGGTGGCCAGCAGGACACCCGTCGTGGCGATGGCGTCGTTGATGCTGTCGGATGCAGTCGCCTCATTGACACTGGAGTGAATCTGCCTGGCAATATAGCGGTTATACAGGCACATCCATCCTTTGACGGCAATGGATGCGACGAGGATGATGACCCCCCACAACGAGAAATCCAATGTTTCCGGTTCAAAGAATTTCGTAACCGATGCTTCACAGAGCTTATACCCGACGATGAGAATCAGGATGGCAATAGTAAGGGATGCCAGGTATTCAAACCGCCCGTGACCAAAGGGGTGGTCTTCGTCAGGAGGACGATTGCTCAGCTTGGCGCTTATTATAGAAATAAAAGACGATCCCATATCGCTCAGGTTGTTGAAGGCATCGGAAATGATGGCGATGCTGCCACTGGTCATGCCGACGAGAAACTTCCCGATGAACAGGAAGAGATTGCAGATAATACCCAGGATGCCGCCGACGATGCTGTACTGCTCGCGGACCTTTTTGTCAGTTGTATTGCTGTAATTCTTTACAGTATGACGGATGATATATTCAATCATACGTATCGCCTCTTTGGTATTCTCAAGATTGGTATCATTGTAGCATGAAAAGAATGGGTTGTGTAGAGATAGATTGAAAAAGGTGAATTTATGAACCGGAACGGGGCCTGAACATCTGACGGGGTATCTGTATATAACGTACTGAAATTGAAAAATATAAAATATATTGTCCTGTTTTTGCTATCTCAGTTTGACAAATGTTGTAGAATTTTGTAGTATAAAAGGGCACAGTGATTGATATGTGTCTGTGAATTTGTACGGTGGAGGGTTCAATCGATATGAGTTTACAATATGTAAAAGGCAGTTATATGGATGAAGTCATGTACGGTGACAAGCCTGTATTATTTACGCTGGAAGGTCTCGGTGAAGACCAGAAGGAAGAAGCCGAACGGTATAGCAAAGAAATATGGGACTGGATTCATCAGCATCATGTCCGTGTATTGGCCCATGCACCGCTCATTGCCAATTTTAAGAATAAGAAATGGCGGTCCGACGGGGAACCGGAAATTTCCGCTGAAGAAATCCGGGGATATCTGAAACATATCAACTCCGTCTATGTCACCTATCGTGGCGGGTTCGACATTTTCTTTGACACGAATGAGCTGTTCCAGGAACGATCCATCGTCGTGCGGGTTGGGAAAAATTTTGTTTTTGAAGGATTCAGTCTTTTATAAGACATTGTAGAAAATACGGTTCTATGTTACAATAATACCAGTTATAATTATGAGAGGTGAATATCATGGCAAAACACATCATTACTATTAATACAGAATCTATCCAGAAGACGGCGCAGCACGCTGGCTGCAGCGAATGCCAGACATCCTGCCAGTCCGCTTGCAAGACATCCTGCACGGTAGGCAATCAGGTCTGCACAAAATAAGGTTGAACACTGAGGGGACACCCTTTACCGGAAGGTAAAGGGTATTCTTTTTGTATGGAGGAACTATGTCTGAACAAATTAATCCGATGATCCATAAATATTGCCAGAACGGAACGTACATGCTGCTCGACGTCAATAGCGGCATCATCAATGTCATCGACAAGGTGACTTACGATATCCTCGACATTTATGACGGCACGAATAAAAACGCCGTCTATGAAGGACTGGGGACGACGTATTCCCGGAGTGAACTAGATGAATCTCTTTCCGAACTGGATGAACTGATAGAAAAAGAAATGCTCTTCGCACCCATGTGTGATAATTTTAAAGTCGTGGCTGAGGAAGAACCGGTCATCAAATCGTTGTGCCTCAATATTGCCCACGACTGCAATCTGCGCTGCAAATACTGTTTTGCATCCCAGGGTGATTATGACACGCATAAACGGGAACTCATGAGCTTCGACGTGGCAAAACGGGCCGTCGATCTGCTTATTAAAAGCACAGAAGGCAAGCGGCAGCACTGTGAAATCGATTTCTTTGGCGGCGAACCGCTTATGAATTTCGATGTAGTGAAACAGACTATTGAATATATCCGCGAACAGGAAAAAATCCACGATAAGGTATTTAAGCTGTCGCTCACGACGAATGGTATGCTCCTGGATCCGGCCAAAGTGAAATACCTGACCGACCAGCATATCAGTCTTATCCTGAGCCTCGATGGCCGTCCGGAAGTCCACAACCGCATGCGTCCCGATGCAGGCGGTCACGGCTCGTACGACACATGTGCACGGAATCAGGTTTATGCAGCCAAACACCGCAATGGCGAAGAATATTACGTGCGCGGTACGTATACCAAATATAATCTGGATTTTACAGAAGATGTCCGGCATATGGCGGATCTGGGTTTTGAAGGTCTTTCCATGGAACCTGTCGTAGGCGACGATTTATCCTATGCCATTACGGACGACGATCTTCCCAGGATTTTTGATGAATACGACCGCCTTACGGATTTTTATCTTCAGCGTTATGATGAAGGTCATCCGTTCGTTTATTATCATTTTATTATGGATCTGTACCGCGGCCCCTGCATCGCCAAACGGCTGCGCGGCTGTGGTGCCGGGCACGAATACATGTGTGTCGTCCCCAATGGTGACATCTATCCCTGCCATCAGTTCGTAGGCCAGGACGGTTATGTCATCGGCAACGTCTACGATGGCGTGACGAATGATACCATTCCGGCCCTGTTTCGCGATATGCATGTCCTCAATAAACCGGAGTGTTGCAAGTGCTGGGCCAAGTTTTTCTGCAGTGGCGGATGTCATGCCAACAATATCAAATATGGCGGCAACATCCAGACACCGTACGAACTGAGCTGCCGCATCCAGAAGAAGCGCATCGAATGCGCCATGTATATCCAGGCGAAACTGGCCATGAAGCGGCAGGAAGCTGCACAGGAGTGATGATATGGTCCGCAAGATAAACATATTTCTCTGGCTTGTCGTATTCTTTTATCTGATTTACGCGCTGGTCATGGAAGGGCCGACGGCCAAGATGATCGGTCTGCTGGTGCTGGCAGTTCTTGCCGTCCTGGCTCAGATCATCGGATGGCGTCGGAAAAAGAAATAAGTAGACGGGGCTGTGATGGCAGCTCCGTTTTCTTGCTGGACACAGTTTTTTTTTCCAAATTGCATGATAAAATGCACCAAAAGAGTTGACTTTAATTCCGTATTGGAGTAATCTTATGTGTAGCTAAACAGTATACATTACAAATTAGCTCTGACACGGTTCAAGAAGTTTCATAGGAGTGATACAACATGAGCGAATTACTGAGAGTAGAAGGATTACACATCGCCGTAGAAGGCAAAGAAATCCTGAAAGGTCTCGATTTAACAATCAATACAGGAGAAACCCACGTTATCATGGGTTCCAATGGCGCCGGCAAATCGACGCTTTTCAATGCGATTATGGGCAATCCGAAATACGTCGTAACAGCAGGAAAGATTTTCTTTGAAGGAAATGATATTACCGATGCCCCCGTCAATGAACGAGCTAAGGCCGGTATTTTTATGGCATTTCAGCAGCCTATCGCCGTACAGGGTATTTCTGTTGAAAATTTCATCCGTAATGCCAAGAGCACCGTTTCCGGCCAGCAGCAGCGCATCATGCCGTTCCGTAGAAAACTGCATGC
>NZ_ONTA01000077.1:0-2590 GCF_900320625.1 Megasphaera sp. DJF_B143 | reverse complement strand
GAGAGGACGGATCATCAGCATGGCAGCTCCGGTCGTCCCAATCCAGCTGGCAAGTGCCGTGCCGATGAGCAGCAGCAGAGCATTGATCTTTGTTGTGCCGGCCAGAGTACCTTTAATGACGATGCCACCAGCGGCGACAAAGAGACCGTAGAGCAGAACGATGAATGGGATGTAGTCCAGCAGTACCGATTCGAGGAGACGAAAGGCCCCTTCACCGGCACCGTAGGCTGCGGAAAAGGGAATGAGGAAGATGAGCGACCAGCCGAGAGAGACCCACTTCATATTCTTTTCCCACCATTCACCTTTAAAAAGAGGGATGATAGCAATAGACAGGAGCATGCCGACGAAGGGGATGATGCTCCAAACGGGCAGTGAATTGTTCACTAATTCATGGGCTGCCTCGTTAGCGAATACCGGTGGTGCGCTGAGTGTGAGCAAAGCCAGTGAGCCAGACAGTATCCTGCACAGTTTGTTCATGTAAATCACCTTTCTTGTTAAAATTTTTAATAAACTTAATTTTATTATAGCACAAATCAATGTCTCGTGGCTATGCATAAATAGCTATGAAATGTGTACATTCCAGACTATACCTGAAACCAGGATAAGATTATATAGAATTATTTATGCGCATAATCGTATAAAACGATGGACTGGCAATAGGAGAGATTTTTTTAAAAATTTTCAATAAGTTTTGCAGGAATTTGATAGATAATAGCGAATACATATAATAGGAAAGGTCAGTACGATGGTGAGACGAGGAGGGATTTATATGAAAGCTTACAAAAATATCATTGTCCCAACCGATGGTTCTGTGAACTCCAAACGCGCATTAGAACACGCTATAGTTCTTGCTTCTTCTTTGGGTGCGTCCATTACGTTGGTGTACGTGGCTAATATCGTATCCGTCATTTCTAATTTTGATCAGATTCCCAATGCCAGCGGTTATGTGACTGAACAGGTCGCCCTCGATATGGAAGAAGAAGGCAAAGGCGTCCTCGACGATTTTGCTAAGGAAGTACCGGAAGGCATCGACGTGAAGACGGTTTTTGAAGTCGGTTCGCCCGGACCGGCCGTCTTATCGGTTGCCAAAAAATATAAAGCCGATCTGATCGTCATGGGAAGCCGTGGCCTGGGACCGCTGAAAGGGTTGTTCATGGGTTCGGTCAGTAGTTATGTCGTAACTCATTCCGGATGCCCTGTTCTCATAGTTAAATGAATGCAGGTGGCAGGTTCCTTGTGCCGGTTTGTGACGGAAGGCAGGATTCCTGTACCGATGCCAGGTAGAGACGAGAAAGAGACTTTGTTCTATAAAATAGGGACAGAGTCTCTTTTTTTATAGGGAATTTGTAGTTTTTGTGATATACTGATATCGATATAAGCTGATGGTACGCTTAGAATGAATACATACTCTGCCTGGGGGACACATATAATATGGAACACATGGACACAAAATGGCTGGAACAGCAGATCCGGGAATGGGAATCCAGAGGATGGGTTTCCCGTGAAGGGGCTGTCCAGATACGTCATATACTGGAAACGAAAACGGCAGGCATTCCCCTGCCATTGCTGATTGTAGTAACGGCGCTGGGCCTTACTATTGCCGGTATGGCACTGATATGGGGACTGTCTGGTTTCTGGTACCAGACGAGTTTTGCCGTGCGCATCGGACTGGCGGCAGGACTGCTGCTTTTTTCACAAATCGCCGTTGGTGCCGGGATGCTCCGCAGTCGGCAGGGAACCTGGGGCGGTGAAGTGATTGCTGTCACTCATGTCCTTATACTGGGCGTTTCTCTGGCGATAGCTTTGCAGACCTATTATGTGGGCTGGGATACGCCTTCCTATCTTGCTGGATGGGTACTGCTGTCACTGCCAGGTATCTATCTCCTTCGTTCCGCCGGGGCAGTGATTCTCTATGCTCTGGGGGTACTGCTCTGGGCAGCCAGCGGAGGTCCGGTCAATGCGCCGGGAGGAGCAGCTTTTATGTGGATTCTGCTCGTACTGCTGGTGCCGTTTTATGGCCTGCTGCAGCGCCACAATGATGAAATCCGCCTGTCCGTATATTCCTGGACCCTTACGATTACGGTGTTCGCGGCATTCGGACTGGCTGCACTCGATTCAGAATATATCCCGTTCCTGCTGCTGGCTACCCTGGCGGCGGCGATTATGCTGGCAGGGTATTCCATTGACATCCGCAAAGCCTGGGGCGTGCCGTTCCGCTGGTTTGGCCGCTGTGCCGCTGCAGGATCGCTGCTCATTTCATCCCTGCCGTCATCGTGGTATGGGATTGCCCGCATCCAGGGATTTCACTGGACGACGATTGCCGTTACGGTCATATTATTCCTGTCTATTTTGGCACTGCTCTTGAAAGGTGTCAAAAAGCGTTTCTGGGGTCCCGTGCTGTATGCAGGTATCCCGGTCATCATCGCAGCAGAAACTATGCTGGTACGGAGCGGCCTTTACTCTTCCGTACCGCTTATCGTTTCCTCTATCTATCTGATTCTCATTGGATTTTATGAAATGGTCCAGGGAATCCAGAGCGGTCATACCAAGCATACGAAGTTTGGCATCTGCGCCCTTCTTTGTCTGGTGG
>NZ_ONTA01000072.1:0-2890 GCF_900320625.1 Megasphaera sp. DJF_B143 | reverse complement strand
GTCGATGCCTTTACGAAAGAAGTATTCAAAGGAAATCCGGCCGCTGTATGCGTTATGGATTCCTGGCCTTCCGATGAGATGATGCAGAACATTGCCATGGAAAATAATTTGTCCGAGACCGCTTTTACTGTAAAGGAAAAAGATGGATACCGGCTGCGCTGGTTTACGCCAGGCGGAGAAATCGATCTCTGCGGTCATGCGACGCTGGGGACGTCCTTTGTCCTGGCAAATTTTGTCGAACCACAGTGTCAGACCTTTGTCTTTCATACATTGAGCGGCGTGCTTACAGTGACCCGGAAAGGTCAACTGTTCTCCATGGATTTTCCCGCTTATGATATGAAGCCGGTGCCTGTGACCGATGCCATGGAAAACGCGCTGGGAGTCCGCCCGGTAGAAGCATACATGGCCCGGGACCTTCTCTGTGTACTGGAAAATGAAACACAGGTCCGGGAATGCCAGCCCGATATGGAAAAACTAAAACACCTTGATGGACTGCTGTGCAATGTTACGGCAAAAGGAACGGAGTATGACTGTGTCAGCCGCTCCTTTGCTCCTAAATTATCCGTACCGGAAGACCCGGTATGCGGCAGCGGGCATTGCCATATTATCCCGGTCATGGCAGAAAAACTAGGTAAGAGTGATTTAGTTGCCTATCAGGCGTCACGCCGTGGCGGGGAATTGTACTGCCATATAGAAGATGGTCACATCGCCATGGCGGGTTATGCGGTCTTGTATTCCGAAGCTGACCTTAAAATTTGATTCATTGTGAAAATATAAAAGGGGGATTGTACCGGCATGAGAGGTTACTCATGCTGATACAATCCCCTTTTAAGCGGTCAGGATAACCAGATCAGACGTATTCTTTTAATGCCTGGGCCAGCTGATCCGGACAGGACGTAGTGCGTTCTCCGCAGCGGATGCCTTCCAGACGGCGGATGACTTCGGCGACGGGCATTCCTTCAGCAAGGCTGGAAAGGCCGAGATGATTGCCGGGACAGCCCTTTGTAAAGGCGACATCATAGACTTTTCCATCTCTGACGTCAAAATCAATCTGTGTGGCACAGATGCCACTCGGTTTATACGTATGCAAGGGAATCCTCCTTTCGTCATTAATCGAAGAGTGCCAGAATGCTGGCTTTCGGCTGGGCACCGACAGAACTCTTGTAGAGCTGGCCATTCTTGAAGACCAGGAGAGTCGGGATGCTCATGACATTGAACTGCTGGGCCAGTTCCGGCTGTTCATCTACATTGACTTTGCCTACTTTGTATTCCGGATGTTCATTAGCTATTTCTTCGACGACGGGGGCTACCATACGGCAGGGACCGCACCAGGTGGCCCAGAAATCAACGAGGACCGGTTTATCGGACTGCAGGACTTCCTGATTGAAATTATCATTGGTAAATGTGTATTCCATATATGATTCACTCCTTTGGTATGCGTATTGTCTGTGAGACACTTCTATTATATCACACATTTGTCAAATTTTACGAGAAAAATTTTAATGTATAATATACAAGATTTATTGTTTGTACCATCGAACTTTAATATAACGCAGACGCTTAGAAAAAAACGGCCTGTCACCGATGTGACAGGCCGTTTTGCCGGCTATTAGAATGCAGGCAGGATGGTTCCTTGATATTTATCGTTGATAAATTTCTTGATCGCTTCGGACTGATAAATCTGAACGACTTTCTTATATGTTTCATTGTTTTCGTCACCCTGGCGGACAGCGAATACGCAGGCGTAGGGCGATTCAATGGATTCTACAAGGATGGAATCTTTTTTCGGATTCAGACCGGCCGGAATGGCGTAGTTGGTATTAACGCAGGCGATGTCTGTATCATCGAGAGAACGCGGCGTTTGGGCGGCATCGAGTTCGACGAATTTCAGATTTTTCGGGTTTTCTGTGATATCAGCAACGGAAGCTTCGATGGAATCGCCGTTCTTCAATTTGATCAGGCCGGCCTGCTGCAAGAGGAGCAGGGCACGGGCGCCGTTGGACGGGTCGTTCGGAATGGTGACTTTGCTGCCCGGAGCAACTTCATCGAGAGATTTATATTTGTGTGAATAAACGGCCATAGGCATGAGAATCGTCTTTCCAACAGACGTGAGCTTCAGGCCCTGCTTTTTGACGATATTGTCAAGGTACGGCTGATGCTGGTAGGAGTTCATGTCGAGGTCTTTTTCGGCCAGTGCTTTATCAGGCTGTACATAATCGTTGAATTCTACGACTTTGATGGTAATCCCCTGTTTGGCAGCTTCTTTCGCTACTTCATCCATGATTTCTGCATGAGGACCAGCTGTTACCCCTACTTTAATTTCTTTTTTTGCCTGGTCGCCTTTGCTGTCATTGCTGGAACCGCAGCCGGCAGCAAATACGCAGATAGCTGCGATGAGGCCGGCAGAAATGATTTTTTTAATAGATGATTTCATGTTTCGTACCCCTCTCCTGAGTGTGTATAAAAAATAAGTCCGTATCAACAAAAAAGCCGTCATGCAGATGACGGCTTTATTAATCCTATGATTCATCTGCCGGAATAATCCGATGGAGTTGGCACCATACCTTATGGCGGTTGCCGCAGTGTCATCGGGCCATTCCCTCGACTGCTCTTGATGAAACGTATTCAGTTGATGATGCAGATGTTAGCATAGTTTTTTTCTCTTGTCAAGCATTAGTTTTTTCTATATCTAAAAATACAGATCACAAAAAATACCGTTTTTATGTATTGCATTATTTCCAATTGAAATATATAACAACCTTTATAAAAAATAACATATACTACATATGAAAAAATAGGATGCATTAAGAAAATTAGATGTTTTTTATCTTTTACCGGATAGACAATATATATGAATACAGTACAATAAAAGTGCGCAATACGTGTTTCG
>NZ_ONTA01000073.1:0-3163 GCF_900320625.1 Megasphaera sp. DJF_B143 | reverse complement strand
TGGAGTACAGTGAACACGATCTGGACCGCGATCCCAGCTCCCGGGGCATTGCCTATTTCGGTCTCACCGACGAAAAAGGCCAGACCACATGGGGAGCCGGCATCGACACCGATACGATGACCGCATCTGTCCGGGCCTTCGTTTCAGCTATCAACCGCATGCCGGGCATGGCAGAACGGATTACCTTCCGCAATCTGAGCAGCAGTTATGACCAGATTCACGATTTCCGCCGTTCAGCTAGTCATCATTAATAACTATAAGATATGTTGTAAAACTGGAGGATATATATTATGGGAATGACAATGTCACAGAAAATTTTGGCCGCCCACGCCGGCGTCGCATTCGTCAAGGCGGGGGACCTCATCAACTGCCGCCTCGATATGGTACTGGCCAACGATATTACAGCACCGCCGGCCATCGCCGCTTTTGAAAAAATCGGCAAGCCTGTATTCGATAAAGACCGGATTTCTCTGATTCCGGACCATTTCACGCCGAATAAAGATATCAAATCGGCAGGCCTGGCAAAGATTGTCCGCGATTTTGCCAGAAAGCACCACATCACCCACTATTATGAAGTAGGCCGCGTCGGCATCGAACACGTTCTCCTGCCGGAGCAGGGAATCGTCGCGCCGGGCATGCTCACCATAGGTGCCGATTCCCACACCTGCACCTACGGGGCGCTGGGAGGATTCTCGACAGGAGTCGGCTCTACCGACCTGGGAGCGGCCATGGCGACGGGCGAAGCGTGGTTCAAAGTCCCCGATGCCATTAAGGTCGAGCTTACCGGGGAAAAGGCGGAAGACATTACGGGAAAGGATGTCATGCTGACCCTGATAGGCATGATCGGTGTCGATGGCGCCTTATACCAGTCACTAGAATTTACCGGTACCGGCGTGGCGTCCCTGTCCATGACAGACCGCTTCACCATCGCCAATATGGCTATCGAAGCCGGTGCCAAGAACGGGATTTTCCCCGTCGATAACCAGACGGCAGCCTATGAAAAGGGCAGGATTTCCCATCCTTATACGGTGTACGAAGCCGATCCTGATGCCTCGTACAGCCGGGTCGTCTCTATCGATTTGTCCCAGATCCGGCCCGTCGTCGCCTTTCCGCATCTGCCGGGCAATACCAAAGCCGTCGGGACCTTCGGTGATATCGAAATCGACCAGGTCGTCATCGGTTCCTGCACCAATGGACGGTTGGAAGATCTGCGCATTGCCGCAGACATTTTGAAAGGCCATAAGGTCCATCCCCGTGTACGCTGCATCATCATTCCGGGAAGCCAGCAGGTCTATCAGGATGCCATGCATGCCGGTTATATTGATACGTTCATCGAAGCCGGTGCCGCTGTATCGACACCGACCTGCGGCCCCTGCCTGGGAGGCTATATGGGAATCCTGGCAGCCGGTGAACGGTGCGTTTCGATGACGAACCGCAATTTCCGCGGCCGCATGGGCCACGTAGACAGTGAAGTATATCTGGCAGGGCCCCAGGTGGCGGCAGCCAGTGCCATTCTCGGCAAAATCGCAGAACCTAAGGAGGTCCGGTAATCATGATATTAGAAGGAAACGTATGGCGCTACGGCGACAATATTGATACAGATGTCATCATCCCTGCACGGTATCTCAACAGTTTTGACCCAAAAGAACTGGCGTCTCATTGTATGGTCGATATCGACGAATCCTTTGCACCCAACGTACAGGATGGCGATATCATGGTCGGCGGCCGTAATTTCGGCTGCGGATCGTCCCGGGAACACGCGCCGGTTGCTATCAAGGCATCGGGCGTCCCCGTCGTCATCGCTGCCAGTTTTGCCCGTATCTTTTATCGCAATGCCATCAACGTGGGCCTGCCCGTACTGGAAATCGGCGACGCTGTCGGACATATCCATGGAGGAGACCGCCTGCGAGTCGATATAGCCAGTGGCACCATTATCAATGAAACGACTGGCGATACCTTCCAGGCTCCGCCTCTGCCGGGATTCATCCAGGACATTGCCAAAGCAGGCGGATTAATCGAATACGTAAAGGGGAAATAACCATGTCAAACCATATTGTAGTCATTCCCGGAGACGGAATCGGCGAAGAAATTACGGCTGCCGCCGTACGGGTTCTCCAAAAAATAGATGAAAAATTCCACATCGGCATGACCTATGAAAAGCAGGAAGCCGGCGGAACTGCCTACGACCACACGGGCACGCCGCTGCCGGATAAGACCATCGACGCTGCCCGCCATGCCGACGCCATCCTGTTTGGCGCTGTCGGCGGGGACAAATGGGATCATGTCGAACCGTCCCTGCGGCCGGAACGGGCACTCCTGGGACTGCGCAAGGCCCTGGGATTGTATGCCAATCTGCGGCCGGTTACGGTGCCCGATGTCCTGGCAGAGTATTCTCCTCTTAAACCCGATATCGTAACCGGGACGGACATCCTCATCGTGCGGGAACTCATCGGCGGCATTTACTTTGGTGATAAATGTGAATCGGAAATCCACAACGGGGCAGAACGGGCCTGGGATCTGGAAAACTACAGCGTCCCCGAAGTCAGGCGCATAACCCGCTTTGCCATGGAAGCGGCGCAGAAACGGCGTCACAAGGTGACGTCTGTCGATAAGGCCAATGTCCTGGCGACATCCCGCCTCTGGCGGCGGACGGTCATTGATACGGCTTCCCGTTATCCCGATGTGACCCTCAATCACTATTATGTCGATAACTGTGCCATGCAGCTGGCTATCAATCCCCGGCAGTTCGACGTCATCGTCACGGGAAATCTCTTCGGCGATATCCTCAGCGATGAAGCGGCCGTTCTCGGCGGATCCATCGGCATGATGCCGTCGGCCAGCATCGGGGAAGAGACCAGCTTCTACGAACCCATCCATGGGTCGGCGCCGGATATTGCCGGAAAAGGGATTGCCAATCCATCGGCGGCGATTCTGTCGGCGGCTATGATGCTGCGCTATTCCTTTGGTGAAGAAGAAGCGGCCCGTGCCATCGAAGAGGCGGTCAACCAGACACTGGCCGATGGCTGGCGGACGCCCGATCTCTATAAAGACGGATTCAAAAAAGCCGATACGGAAACGATGACACAGGAAATCCTGTCCCACATCTGATGAAAACGCATCTCCCTGCGTTTTTCATATATCCCTTGGTATAACAGCAAAAAGA
>NZ_ONTA01000169.1:0-4525 GCF_900320625.1 Megasphaera sp. DJF_B143 | reverse complement strand
TCCAAAGCCTATGCCATGACGGGGTGGCGCATCGGGTTTGCCGTAGCTAATGAAGAAATCATCAAAGGCATGATAAAGATGCAGGAAAATGCCGTATCCAGCGTCTTCGAACCGGTGCAGCGGGCCGCTCTGGCAGCGCTCACGGGAAGTCAGCAGCCTGTAGCGGATATGCTGGAACAGTACCGGGCACGGCGGCAGTTGATGCTCGAAGGGCTGAATACGATGATGCACGGCAAGATTACCTGCCGGGAACCAAAAGGCGCTTTCTATATGTTCCCCAATATTACCGGTACCGGCCTTTCATCAGAAGAATTCAGCAACCGGCTGCTTGATGAAAAACACGTTGTCACCGTTCCGGGAACGGGATTTGGCAGCAATGGCGAAGGATTCATTCGCCTGTCTTACGCAACGAGTGAAGCCAATATCCGGGAAGGACTAAAACGAATCCGGGAATTTATTAAATCGCTGTAAGAGGGGACACGCAGTATACGGATAGACATAAAGGAGCATTCTCTGAAGAACGAGCTGTCAGAGAATGCTCCTTTTGTGAGAAACGAAAAGCAGATTACGATTCCTCTTGTTTACCTATACCGTTAAAGATGATATTGAGGACGACGGCGGTGATGCTGCCCAGTGTGATGCCACTGTGCAGAACAATCTGGGACCAGGAAGGGAAGGCGTGGAAGAAATTGGGAACGGTAAGGGTAATCATGCTGACACCGATGCTGATGGCGACGAGCATCAGGTTGGAAGTGCCTTCAAATTTTACTTTCGATAAGGAACGGACGCCGCTGGCGATGATCATGCCGAACATGGCAATACCGGCACCGCCCAGTACGGAGTTGGGGATACAGGCGACGATGGCGGCCATTGTGGGAAGCAGGCCAAGACCGATGAGGATGATGCCGGAAGCGGTGACGACAAAACGGCTTTTGACACGGGTCAGGGCGATAAGGCCGACGTTCTGGGCAAACGCTGTATAGGGGAAGCTGTTGAAGATACCTCCGATTACCGTAGACAGGCCATCGGCGCGGAGACAACGGGCCAAATCTTTGCGGCCAATAGGCTTATCGACGATTTCCCCGATAGCAATGCAGTCCCCGGTCGTTTCGACCATGGTGACGAACATGACGACAATCATCGATAAAATCGAGCCAATATCAAAGGCAGGGAAACCGAAAGAAAAAGGAGTGACGATACCGACCCAGCTGGCGCGGCCGACTTCGGCAAAATTCGTCTGACCCAGAACAGTAGCGATGATCGTACCGCCAATCAGACCGAGAAGAACGGCAATATTACTGACAAATCCCCTGCCATAGCGGTAGAGCACGATGACAATAGCCAGGGTGATAAAGGCAAGAAACAGGTTCATAGGACCGGCAAAGGCGGGGTCACTGGTATTGCCGCCGCCACCAATCCAGATGACGGAGACAGGCAGGAGGGTGATCCCGATGATCATGATGATTGTACCGGTCACGACGGGCGGGAAAAAGCGGATGAAGCGGCTGAAAAACGGAGCGATGAGAAAAGTCACCAGACCGGCGGCGATGATGGCACCATACATGACGGGCAGACCGTGCTGGACACCGATGAGACACATCGGTGTGACGGCAGCGAAGGTAACACCCTGAATCATGGGAATACGTGCACCTACTTTCCAGAAGCCCAGCGTCTGGATAATGGTGGCGATGCCGCAGGTAAAAAGGTCGGCGTTGATCAGATGAATCAGTTGTTCCGGCGGCAGGTGCATGGCCTGTGCCAGGATAATCGGTACGGCAACTGCTCCGGAATACATGGCCAGGACGTGTTGGAGACCGAACGCAAAGAGCTTGCCGTATGGCAGCATTTCATCTACAGGATGAATGGTTGCAGAAGTGGAGTGAGAGTCCATGGTTTCACCTCGATGGGAATAATTAAAAATGAATAATAAGCATTATAGCATATTTTGACACCTTTGTAGTATGAAGAATAGAAATGGCAGGGAAAATTGCAGACCGAATGGGAGAAAGGCACTTTTTTTGCAGAAGAACATCTTGTATAATATAACATAGTTATATCATAGTTCAGGGGGCGCGTAGGTGTGACAGCATATGGACAATCAGAGTACGCATCGCGGACGGCATTATTGTCCAGCCGTGATGTCCGGGTAATGACCCAGGGCATACTGAAAAATATGGATACAGGGCTGCTAACGAAAGAAACGCTGCAAAAGAAAGCAGAAGAACTGCTCGTTTCGGCAGATGATTACTGGATGGCATATGGATTGGCAGCACTTATCTGCTGGCTTGCCGATGACCGGGTGAAAGCACAGCAGGCTCTGCAACGGGCACTGCAGGCCGATGACCAGAAGACATCGTTGTTCTTTTTCCTCCTTTCCCTGCGGGAAGAACGGGACCATGCGGCAGATGTCTGGCTGGCACGGTATCTGGGACAGCAGGATGGTTCATCGCTGGCAGAGCATTTCCAGTACTGTATGGAAGCGTATACCGACGGGCTGATGAACATGTCCGGATCTCGCCATGTAGAAGGCAGGTTGAATGACTGGAAAAGTGAGCAATGCCAGGATGCCCGGCTGATACAGCAGCAAATCCAGACCTGGCATGACTGGTTTGATAAGGAGCGCAGTTCCGTTACTCTGAATGAAGACGAACAGTTTAAACTGTTGAAAAAGGCTCCCAAGGCCAGTGTAGAAGAATTGCTGCAAGGAGCGCATCTGCCTGGGAAGGCGCTGGATGACCTGCAGAAACTCATGGACGATGATGAAGCGTCCGTAGCAAAGGAACAGGCCAAGAGTGTTTTATTGGAACGATTCATTGAAGCCGACCGTTCTGAAGAAGAACAGCCGTCTGTATATAAGCCGTATATTTCCTGGCTTACGGACTGGTGCCTCGATGACGGAGAAAAGGCAGTCATATCCCTGCGGCAGTATGCGATAGCGTCATCGAAAGACTGGATCCGCAGCGCCGCTGACGATGCGCAGGGGGAAACGGTCCAGAAACTCCCCGATTCCTTTGAATTTTTTTCTAATCTGTCCTATGAGGGCCATGTGGATAAACTGACATTCTATTCCATAGATGGGAGAAATGAACGGGATCATCTCTCGGCCCTGCATACCATTATTGATGCCTGGCAGAAGGAAGAACTTAGCAAGCACCGGCCGGGATGGACTGTGGTCGCCATGCTGTTCTGCATCATCGGCGGCGGGGCGCTTCTGTACTATGGCGGCGGCTGGGTCTTGGATAATCATCCCTTTATGCTGCTGGCAGGTGTGGCCCTGCTTTGCATGGCCTTTGCCGGTCCGATAGGGGGTCTGATTGTGACGGCAATCCTGGCAGGGATTACGGCTTTTTTGATGAACGCAATCACGGCGGCCTATGCCAGCCATCAGTATATTTTCATTACCGCCTGTGTATTGATTCTGGCAGGGCTGTCCTTTAAAGTATACTATGCAACCTTTGGCATACGGCGGAAACTGGAGAAACAATTCAAACAATACGCCTGGGAAGAAGAAAACTGTATCTGCCGCTGCATGGCGGAAACAGCTGATTTCTACGATTACTATACGAAAGGTATGGAACGGCAGCAGGATTTGCATGCATTTCTCGATGGCCTTTCGGCATCGGACTATGTCCGCCGCAATCAGGGAAGTGCGCGGCGGATCCGCATATAGGAGGTACTATCCATGGAAACAGGACAAGATGTAAGGCGTCCGTCTGGGCGCAGGCATATACAGATCAGGCGCCCGCAGGAAGAGACACCACAGCCGGCATCGGAATTAGCTGAACCGGCGCAGAGCAGGCCGGCAGGGGATAAAACGGTACATTCCCAGTGTATCACTGGACTTCCGGACTGGGATCTTCTCCCTCCCCGCGGTGTCGTACGGAGGTATCGGGAATGAGCAGGGTACCAGGTATTTATGCAGAATGGATCCCTGTTCTGAAGGAATTTGCAGCCGGCCGGGATGATGAGAAAACCATACCGGCCATGCAGCAGGGGCGGCTCCATTGGTGCGATATTGTTGCCGGCCGGTTTGCCAGCCGCCTCATGGCAGCCTTTAATGCCCGGTTTGACTATATAGGAGAACGTTTCCGTAAGGCCCAGGACGATGGAATTCCTATAGAACAGGCTTTGAAACAACTGGACCGGGATCTCGATTTGCTGTTTCAGGCCAGTCAGATGCGGTGTCTGCCCGAAAAAGAAAAGCAGATGCTGCAGGACGAATTGCAGAAAACACGCCAGGATATGGACGACGCCCTTGAAGAGTCGGCCCGGCAGGACCCGAGTGGTGAACTGGACGTACTTTTGCGGCGCCGGAATAAAGGGAGCAGATAAACGAAATGAGCAATAAAAGTGAATGTAAAAAGCAATTGAAACGGTACCTCATTGCCCGTATTCCTCTGATTGTCGTGAATACGATCGAACGCAGCCGTATTCTGGGGATTCTGCGGGATGTAGCCGAAGAAATGGTAAAGGATACGATGATAGAAGAGGGCAGTTTCTTCGTCCATACCTTTTCCCGCGGCAT
>NZ_ONTA01000074.1:0-5803 GCF_900320625.1 Megasphaera sp. DJF_B143 | reverse complement strand
GTTCGTCCGTTCCTGGATAGCTTTGACTACCAGGTCCATCTGACAGTTTTCGCAGCCCAGAGAAACGACGACCGTACCATAGACGTTTGGATTAGCAGCATAACCGGCTTCTACATCCATGGTAAGCTGCTGGTCAGGCGGTACCTGGGAACAGCCGTTCTGATTGTTGAAGGTAACGGCGCCATTGACCTGGGAGGCAATGATACGGGTCGTATCAGAAGCACAGACACTGGCCGGCAGAATTAATACATGATTACGGACACCTACGCGTCCATCCGGACGTTTATAACCCCAAAATTTCATTATGATTTCCTCCTCTTAGCCCAAATTTTCACGAACGGATTTAACATTGTGTTCGTGTACGTGTTCGCCTTGTTTGATATCACGGGCAGCATGACCAATATGTTCACCATATTTAACGACTGGTGCATCGGCCGGAATATCTTTGATGGCGATTTTGTGATAAATCTGGACATCTTCTACGGCAGTAAAGGAAACGGTCTTCTTGTTTTTGTCAACGTAAGAAACCGTATCGCCTTTCTTTACCGGTTCGATGACGACAGCAACGTTGTCTTTTTCATCGATAATCATTGCATTAATCATGAAAATGAAACCTCCCTCTTGTAGTTCAAAATATACCATACACCCAGGATAACCACTCCTTAGCTGACAGGTTATGGCAAGTTCCTGTTTGTATATAAGACCTATTGTGTATATACGTCCTGTATACTCTCATTATAGAATTGCAATTGTAAAATGTCAATTCTAAGTTGGCATTGCAATGTGCTAAAAAAGAATAGCTTTTACCTTATCACTGCCTTCTATTTATACCTTTACCATGCCGCAACAGCACCATCTGCCCGGGGTTCTGTCGCACCGGAAAGAACTCCCTGTTCATTGCGCCAGATAATCTGCCCCCGTCCATAGGGAATAGGATCAGCATTTACTATTACCTCATGGCCTTTACGGCGCAGCCCTTCAACAACCGCCGCCGGAACGGCCGCTTCCACTTCGATGCGTTTACCGCCTACCCACTGCCAGCGTGGCGCATCAAGTGCCGCCTGAGGATTAAGATGGAAATCTATCGTATTCATCAGTACCTGGAACTGTCCCTGGGGCTGCATGAACGCTCCCATGACACCAAACGGTCCTACAGCCTGCCCGTCCCGTGACAGAAAACCGGGAATGATTGTGTGGTAGGATTTTTTTCGCGGACCGGCACAATTGTCGCTCCGTGGGTCCATGCTGAAATTATTGCCCCTGTCACTGAGGGCCACTCCATATCCCGGAATGACGATGCCCGAACCAAACCCCGTATAATTACTTTGGATATACGATACCATGTTGCCTTCTCCATCAGCCGAACAGAGATAGACCGTCCCGCCATTATTGGGACTGACTGGCCTGGGCATCAGTGCCATATCCCCGATTTCTGCCCGCCTCCGGACTGCATAGGATTCAGAAAGCCAGTCTTCTACAGACGTGTTCATAAAACGGGGATCGGCTATGTATTCACGCCCGTCGGCAAAAGCCAGTTTCATCGATTCAATCTGGCGGTGGAACGTTTCAACCGTATCCCGCTCTGCAAAGGAAAAACCACTGGCAATATTCAGAGCCATGAGTACGACCAGTCCATGGCCATTGGGCGGAATTTCCCAGACATCATAGCCTCTGTAATTCGTATGGATTGGCTGGACCCACTGAGGCCGGTAATCCATCAAATCCTCTTTGCGAAGATATCCGCCCGTCTTTTTCGACCAATCATCGATGGCTGTAGCGATTTCCCCTTCATAAAGATCCCGGCACCGGCTCCTGGCCAGGAGGCGCAGGGACCGTGCCTGCTGAGGCAGGCGCAGGATATCTCCCGCACCGGCAATGACATCACCAGCATAAAAGGTATCGAACAAGCCCTTAAAAGCCGGTTCATGACGGTACGGAGCAAAGCTTTCATAACCTTCTTTCAGCATGACCGCCAGATTGGGCATGACAGAATAGCCATCCTCTGCATAAGAAATAGCCGGTTTAAATAGTTCTTCAAAGGGAAGTCTTCCAAAACGGCTGTGTATTTCCGCCCATGCTGCCGGCGCCCCCGGTACCATAACGGGAGTCCAGCCGCGAAGGGGAATTTCCGACAGTCCTTTTTCATGCAGCGTTTCCCAGGTCAGTGTACGTGGCGACCAACCGCTGCCATTGAGACCGTATAACTTTCCCTTCATCCATATCAGTGCAAAGGCATCACTGCCCAGGCCATTACTGGTTGGTTCCAGTACAGTCAGTGCTATCGCCGTAGCCAATGCCGCATCGACGGCATTGCCTCCCAACTTCAGCATATCCAGCCCGGCCTGCGCCGCCAAGGTCTGCGATGTACAGACCATTCCGCGGCGGGCATAGACGACTTCTCTCCGCGAGGGATAGGGATATATCTGTCCGTCCCATGTCATTGCCATATTAACACGCCCTTTCCTTGTATATACGATTATCATATCACATTCCTTCACACGGGTCAGTAAAACCAGCCTGCTTTTTGTATAGAACAGATAAAATACACTCTAAAAAAAAGCAGTCCCTGCTCTTCCCGAAAATCTGTTTTGTGTCTATAATAATGTATATGTAACTTTCTGCGACAGCTCTGTCTGTCCTGCCGTAAAAGGAGGAATCACCGTGAGTCGGTGCTTGTTAATTGTCAATCCGACAGCCGGCCGTGAACGGGCCAAGTATTTTAAAGAACCATTAAAAAACCAGCTGGATACGATGTATGACGATGTAGAAATGCGCATCACGACCGGTCCGGGAGATGCGACTGACTGGGCCCGTGAAGCCTCCCTTACCGGATTTGATGCCGTTTTCTGCATGGGTGGCGACGGTACATTGAACGAAACCGTCAACGGGCTGGCCCTTGCCGGACGGAGCAGTATAACGTTTGGCTTCATCCCGCTGGGCACGGTCAACGACCTGGGGCGGGCTCTTTCTATGCCCCTGCATCCGGAAGCAGCCATTGCCGGTCTTAAAAACGCCCATATCCAGCGCGTAGATATCGCCCGGGCCAATGACCGCTATTTCGTCAACACCATTGCTGCCGGTTTTATGCCTGAAGCCGTCAGTCACGTATCGATTGAGCAAAAAACACGGCTTGGCCCTCTTGCCTATTTTCTGACGGGCCTGAAAGCCCTGCAAAATCATGAAACATACCTGTTTAAGATAGAAAACGATAACGGCGTTTATATCCATCGCTCTCCACTCATCGTCATCATGCTGACTAATTCCGTCGGAAGCTTCCGAAATCTCGCACCGGCTGCTCAGGTCGATGATGGTAAACTCTGGGTCGGCGTCTTCAAGGATTGCAGCTATCTCGATATGATTAAAGCCATACCGGAATTTCTTGCCGGCTCGCCCCTGAGTTCAGAATACATGAATCTGTCTACGACGACTCATCTGAAAATCACGCTGATCGATGGCACCCTCACGACAAACATGGATGGTGACAAAGGCCCTGATTTCCCGTTGGATCTGGAAATTTTACCTTCTTTCCTAAATGTCTGTGTCCCATCTGCGCCTCCTTCCAGTCTGCCACTGGTCCATCTGCTTCCTCACAAAGGTTAAACAAAAAAGAGGATGTAACAAAATGGCTGTAAAGCACATTTTGCTGCATCCTCTTTTTGATATCCGATTAGTCTGCTGTGTACGGAAGCAGAGCGATAGCTCTGGCCCGTTTGATAGCAACCGTCAGTTTACGCTGGTGTTTAGCGCAAACGCCGGAGATACGGCGCGGCAGGATTTTGCCACGTTCGGTCGTAAAACGGCGGAGCTTTGCAACGTCTTTGTAATCGATCTGTTCAGCATGATCGACACAGAAGCTGCATACTTTTCTTCTCGGTTTTCTCGAGCGATCTCTTCTCATTATATATCCTCCCTTTAAAACATAATTAAGGGATGTGTTTGACTATTAGAATGGGATTTCTTCATCCGATGTGCTGGAGCCCATGCTGTCAAAGCCGGTCCCCGGAGCAGCCGGTTTAGGCTGCGGCGCGCTCGGCTGCGCAGCACCGGTATATGAAGAGGACGCCGTACCATTCTGGCGTTCCGTTCCCATCGTCTGTGCCACAAAATTAGCTACGACTTCCGTCCTGTACCGCTTCTGGCCGTCCTGCGTTTCGTACGAACGCGTGTTAAAACGGCCTTCCACAAAGACACGACTGCCTTTAGCCAGGTTGTTACCACAGGTTTCTGCCAAATTACCCCAAGCAACACAAGGAACAAAATCAGTGAATTCCCGTGGTTCCGTAGCTCCGTATGGAATATACGTGGTCGTGCAGGCTACGGTAAACATAGCAACAGCCTTGCCAGTCTTCGTAAAACGGATTTCGGGGTCACGAGCCAAATTGCCTAACAACTGTACTGAATTCATACCTTTGCGCCTCCGGTTATTCGTCAATCTTGACGATCAAGTGCTTCAGGATGTCGTCCTGGATCTTCATAACACGGTCGATTTCTTTGATAACTTCAGGATCAGCTTCAAAGTTAATCAGTACGTAGTTACCGTCAGCCTGCTTTTTGACAGGGTATGCCAGGTGGCGTTTGCCCCAACGATCAACCTTTTCGACATTGCCGCCATTCTTCTTGATCAGATTGGAAACAAATTCAGCAATCGGATCTACTTCAGCGTCTTCCAGCGGCTTTGCGATAAACATGACTTCGTACTTATTCACGAAATCACCTCCTCTTCTGGACTATGGCCCTTCATTTCAAAAGGGCAAGGGTAGCTTGTAGTAATCAAGCTTTATTATTGTATCACAGATTCTCCGCCATAGCAAGTAAAAAGGATGTCCCACAAAAGAAGATCTTTTCACAGGACATCCTTTTTCTTCAATTATTCAAAATATGCAACACCGGCTGCAAAGAGAGGCTGCAGCTTATTGCCAGAAATATTTTCAAAAATATCGGGACCGCTGAACCGTTCAGTATGAGCCATCTTACCGAGCACGCGGCCATCGGGACTGGTAATCCCTTCGACAGCCATAATGGACTGGTTAGGATTATATTCGCTGTCATTGGATGCATTGCCACTAAGATCTACATACTGTGTCGCAATCTGTCCTTTCGCAGCCAGTTCCCTGATCTGCCGGGGTGTCGCTACAAAACGGCCTTCCCCGTGAGAAATAGCGATAGTATGGACATCGCCGGCTTTCATGTTGCTGAACCAGGGACTCATGACAGAAACGACCTTCGTATTGACCATCCGCGACAGATGGCGGCCAATTGTATTGTATGTCAGCGTCGGGCTGTCCGGACGCAGAGGCTGGATCCGGCCATAAGGCAGGAGCCCCAGTTTAATCAGCGCCTGGAATCCGTTGCAGACACCCAATGCCAGGCCATCCCGTTTATAGAGCAAATCGTTCAGTGATTCTTTCAACGCCGGACTGCGGAATAAAGTAGCAATAAACTTGCCAGAACCTTCTGGTTCATCGCCAGCACTGAAGCCACCGGGGAACATGATAATCTGCGCATGGGCAATGCGTCTTGCCATTTCGTCGATCGATTCCGCCAGATCCTGTGGCGTTTCATTACGCAGTACCATGATTTCTGCCGTCGCGCCAGCCCGTTCAAAGGCAGCGGCAGAATCGTATTCACAGTTCGTTCCAGGGCAGACCGGGATGAACACATGCGGTTTGCCAAAAGATTCACTGCGTTTGGGACCATAGGTCGTGAAGAGAGGCAGTGTAGGATCATCAGAAGAACTTTCACTCTTAATCGGGAATACTTTGCTGAGCGGTTCTTCCCATGCCTTCTGCAAATCTGTCAGGGC
>NZ_ONTA01000255.1:0-3271 GCF_900320625.1 Megasphaera sp. DJF_B143 | reverse complement strand
GAAGCAGGTATTTGGAATCGCGCATGACTTCGATTTTAATGAAATCACCGCAGCCGATTTCACGGGAAAGGCGGGCGATGCGGACGGCTTCTTCGGCCGTGCGGGCGCTCGACGTATTCGGCAGGAGGGTTACGCCTTTGGGAATAAAATCGAGGATATTGTCTTTCTGTCCGGCTTCTACACGGCGCAGGGCCATGGTGACGATTTGGGCGCCTGCCTGATCGACGGCGGCTTTGATCAGATCGACTGAAAATTTACCGGAACCTAAGATAAAGCGGGATGTGAATTCATGACCGCCAAGTACGAGTTTGTCATCATTTTCCATGGGAATCACTCCTTGATTCATAATATAAGATAAGAACGCCGTATGCTGTCTGTATCAGCCGCCTCCTACGAAATGGACGATTTCCATCGAATCGCCATCGTGGAGGGTTACGGCGGCATACGTCTTGCGCGGTACGATAGCACCGTTTAGTTCAATGGCGATGCGGTCGCAGCGATAACCTTCCTGTTCGAGGAAGGCCTGCAAATTCTGCCCGGCCGCGGCCACATCATTGCCGTTTATCCTGACCATGCTGAGTCTCCTTTCCGCGTGGGGAATAGAAAAATAAAGAGACCGCACGAAGAATTACACCCAAGGTGGTGTACCCCTTCGTGCGGCCTCTTCCGGTCTCACTCTACGTCCCATTATAGTGAAATATGAAAAAATGTCAATGTGCATTTTGTCACATATAACAGCTGTTACAAAAATTTTACGTAAAAATTTTATCGTCATCTCCTGTTGTAGTATAATATTTATAACGATAGCGAAACAGACAGGGGGACTGTACATGGGCCGGAAAGCAAGTGGCAACTGGATGAATATTGCGCAGCATTTTTATTGGAGTGATGAACAGCTGCAGTATTTTGCAGCGTCCTTCCGGCAGCAGCTGGAAGCGGCGGAAACGGGAGCCCCATCGTCTCTTTCAGCGTTGCCGTCCTATATGGATCTGCCAGATGGCAGCGAGAAGGGTACGTATCTGGCCCTGGATTTCGGCGGGACCAATGTGCGCGCTTCCCGTATCCGTCTTTTGGGCGGGCACTGCTTTATTATTGATAAAATTGTCTCTCATCCTTTGCGGAAAGAAGGAGAATACGATTATACGACGAAGGAGACGCGGGCAGAGGAGCTTTTTGATTTTATCGCGGCTACTGTAGAGGAAGCGGCCGGAGGCAATGTGGACTGTGCCCTGGGACATACCTTTTCCTATGAAGTCAGCCAGTCCGACTGTCACGACGCGCGCCTGGTACAGTGGTCTAAGGAAATGGCCGTTGCCGGCGTGGAAGGAAATTGGATCAACCAATTGCTGAAAGAGGCGCTCCGGCGCCGCGGTCTCGACCGGATCCGTCCGGCAGCGCTGATTAATGATACGACAGCCGTGCTCATGGCTGCAGCTTATCAATACCGCCATACCCATATTGGCGTCATTTGCGGGACGGGGTTTAATATTTGTTATTACGAACCAGAGAAGTCCATGGTCATCAACCTGGAAGCGGGTGATTTCGATGGGATGCCGCGAAATCAATGGGATGAACGGGTAGACGAAGTGACGCGCTTTCCCGGCCGCCATATGCTGGAAAAAATGGTCAGTGGCGCCTATCTCGGTTCTATCTATAGAGAGACATTGAAGACGTATTTTGATACGGACGATATCCCGCCGTGCACGACACCGGAAATGAACCGCATTGTAACGGCTGGCAATCCCGATGATGCCCGCCTGCGCCTGAGCCGCCTGCTGAACCGCATCGTCGCTCCCGCTGATGTAGAGCCGCTGCGCAATCTGGCCGGGACGATTCTCGTGCGGACGGCACAGCTTTCCGGCGCTGCCTGCTATGGAATCCTGCAGCATCTGTATCCTAAAGGCCATATTTCCCGCCAGTCCATTGCCATTGAAGGGGGGCTCCTGAGTCATATCCGCGGAGGGCTCCTCATGTTTGACGATGCCCTGTATGGCTGTGCGGCCCGGCGGGGTCATTCCCGGCAGCAGGGGATTCCCGTGGAAGCGGCACTGGTCTATGATGGCCCGTCGGTCGGGGCAGCCATTGCAGCGGCCGTAGCTGACAGCTGATGCCATACGGTCCGGTTTGTCGGCATTTCTCCTATAAATGTGCCTGTCAGCTCTTTTCACCAGAACTGTTTTTCGATACAATAAAGGGTAGGCTTATCGTAAATTTGCCTTGATTATTACCGGGGGACCTATGCTGCAAATCGACACTCTTAGCAAAATACCGTACTATGTACAAATATATGCCTATTACCGCGATGAAATTACGGCCCGCCGGATGCCGGCAGGGATGAAGATGGCTTCAGTGCGCGAACTATCCCAGCGGGCCGGCGTCAGCAAGATGACCGTCGAAAAGGCCTATTACCAGCTTGCCAGTGAAGGATACATCATCCGCCGGACCAAGGCGCGGTATGAAGTAGCCGATATTGCCTTTCCGCAGAAAAAAGAACGGCCCGTGTACCGTCAGCCGGAAAAGCAGGAAATACAGCCGCCGGTCGTCTATGATTTTGGCAGCGGGGACATGGATATGGAACGCTTCCCTATGACGGTCTGGCGCAAGCTGATGAACCGCGTCCTGAGTGAGCCGGCATATCTTCTGGCCAATCAGGATGAACAGGGAGCACCTGTCCTGCGGCAGGCGCTGAGTGAATATGTCTACCAGAGCCGCGGCGTCCATGCCGATCCGGAGGCGATACTGATCGGTTCGGGAACCATTCCGCTTCTGGCCGTCCTTGCCAGTCTGCTCCGGCCCGATTATGAGTGTATCGCCGTGGAAGAGCCGGGATTCCGCCTGGGAAGGGAACTATTCCGCAGCCGCGGATTTTCGCTGCAGCCCGTACCGGTGCGGGACGGGCTGTTGTCTATGGATATATTGGAACGGAGCGGGGCGCGTCTGGTATATGTCAGTCCGTCCCATCAGTTCCCTACGGGAACAGTCATGCCGGCCGGTATGCGCTACGACCTGCTTCACTGGGCAGGCGACCACGATGGCATGATCGTCGAAGATGATTATGACAGTGAACTGCGCTATTACGGCCGTCCCGTGCCTGCCCTGCAGGGAATGGACAAGGCCGGCCGCGTCATCTACATGGGGGCACTGTCCAAAGTGCTGCCGCCATTTGTGCGTCTTAGTTACATGGTCCTTCCGCCACCGCTTCTTGGCAGGTATCGGCAGAGCCGCGCCCTGTTCCGCCAGGGCGCTTCTGTGCTGGAACAGTGTGTCCTTG
>NZ_ONTA01000195.1:0-4905 GCF_900320625.1 Megasphaera sp. DJF_B143 | reverse complement strand
TTATCCAGCTCTTTCAATTTTTCCAGCTGCTGGGTCGTCTTTTTGACGTGGGAGCCGATGACGATGAGACCGCCATTCGTATTGCCGGCTACGACCAGTTCTTCTTTCGTCAGAAGCGGTTTATCCGACACGCCGCCCAGTACTTTTGTCAGAGCCGCCGCAGAACGGAACATGAAATGGCGTCCCGCTTTCATCGCTTTAAGCAATGCCAGGGCAAATACTTTGACATCGATATAGTCGGTGCAGTTGACGATGACTTTGTTGAAATCATGGACTGCTTCGAGCTGGGCCGCCACTTTATCTATGTTGCCGGCCCGCAGGTCTTCCAGAGCAATGCAGGTAACGCTGTCTGCCTTATACGCACCGCCCGTTTTTTCTTCGATGTATTCCGGCATGGTCGCCGCCGTATAGCCAAAGGTGCTGTCCTGGGCAAATTCCGTTTCGTTAGCCGGGACCAGATATTCCCCTTCCTGTACGTAATGAACGTTGCCAATAGTGAAGCGGCCACCTTCTTTAAAGAAGGGCATCAGGACTTCCCCATCAATAACCGGGGCGCCATTGGCTTCCAGTGTATCCTTGAGGACCTGCGTTTCCAGTGGATAATGGCCGCGCAGCGTAGAATCACTGCGGCTGATGACGATAAAATCCTTACCGGTCTTCTTGGCAATAGCCGATACCCGCTGTGCTATCGTCTGATGTACTTCTGTCGTGTGCTGGCGGGAGAAAGCCCGGGAGTTAGTCAGTACATAAAATTCCGAATTGGCTTCGTCAAACCCCTGGGTCAGGGCATCTTCCGTCCATTCCGTATATACGGAAATATCGTGCACTGTCTGTGTTCCCGTAGGATCATCATCGAGAACGACGATTTTTTTATGGAATTCCTGTAATTCTTTCAGCAGTTCTTTCGTGATTTCTTCTTCATTCACCTGTACGGCCGGAAGGGTACGGAATACTTCTTCTTTTAATACTTTTGCCATGATTGTCTCCTCTTCTGCACGCCTTATTTTTCTTCTGTTTTAACGGTAACACCGGAAATCTGTTCATAGAACTGAACGTAACCGGCATGATCGTCCATGATGTGGCCAGATTGTTTAAGGCTGAGCTGGATCTGCTGTACGATTCCGGACAGGAAGAGCGGTACCTGCAGATCGCGGGCTGTATTCATGACGTTGGTAATATCTTTCAGGTTGACTTTAATTGTACCGCCGGCTTTAAAATCGCGGTTGAACATCTTCGGCGCTTTTGTTTCCAGAACGGTACTGCCAGCCAGGCCGCAACGGACAGCTTCGAACACTTTTTTCGGGTCAGCGCCGGCTTTCTGGGCCAGTACCAGGGCTTCTGCGACGGCGCAGATATTGACATTGACCATAATCTGATTAGCCAGTTTCGTGACAGAACCGCTGCCGGTCGGACCGACGACAATCCAGCTGGAGCCCATGGCTTCGAAGGCATCTTTGATTTTTTCAGCAGCTTTTTCATCTCCGCCAATCATAAATGCCAGTGTCCCGTTGATGGCGCCTTCTTCGCCGCCACTTACGGGAGCATCGAGGAAGGGGCAGTCCTTGGCAGCTGCCAGGTCACGGCACTGTTTCGATTCGATGGGAGAAACGGAGCTGCAATCGACGACGACCGTACCTGCATCGACGCCGGCCAGGATGCCGTCTTCTTTCGTAAGGACATCCTGTACGATAGCTGCCGTCGGAAGAATGGTAAATACGGCATCTTTGCCTTTTGCCAGTTCTTTGACCGATGCGGCTGATTTACCACCAGCTGCGACGACTTCATCGACCAGTTCCTGTTTCAAGTCGGATACGGTGACATCAATACCGGCCTTCAACATATTCATGACCATCGGTTTCCCCATGATTCCCAGACCTACAAACCCTACTTTTAACATAATAATGACCTCCTTGACCAGCAAATATAATAACTAAAATTTTAATTGTCTGCTACTGTTTCAGCGGCATGCAGAATTTCCCTGGTAACCTGCATATGCTCTTCGAACGCTCTGACTGCACCTGGTTCATCTCCGGCATGCAGATAGGTCAGAATACGTTCATGTTCCCTGATGGCCTTCGCCATACGGTCGGCATCATGGAGCGAATGGACCGTTGCCTGTTCCTGCTTCGTATGGATCATGTCAGAAACCTGCATCAGGTACGGATTTTCTGTAAAGGCGACCAGCAGCCGGTGAAACGCTACGTCCGATTCGGAAAATTCATACTGGTGATGTGAATCCGCCGCTTCCTTCGTCTGTTCGATGCACCGTTCCAGCTGATGCAATGCTTCCTGCCCTTTTTCAGAGCGGTAATCACGCACGAGTTTTCGTATGCCGAATTCTTCAATAGCCAGGCGGGCCTCGATGATTTCTTCAATATCTGCTGAGGAAATAGCTTTGACGCCAAAGCCGCGATTGCTGTAGATTTCGACCAGATTTTCATGCTTCAGGAGTTGTATCGCTTCCCGTACGGGTGTCCGCGATACTTGCAATTCGTCGGCAATCATCTGTTCAGAATAAATTGTGTCCGGGACAAGAGTTCCCCGGACGATGGATGACTTCAGATATTCATAGACCTGTTCCTTTATGGAAATCTTAGTTATCACCATATGAATCACCTCCTCATCGTCTTTACTTGTATGTAGCATACTACTCTCTTGCATCTGTGTCAATACTCGTATCCATATATGTTATATAAAATTGTTATTCTCATTGCATAATTCTAAACTTTCAAACATGGGTATGCTAAATTGTCTCCACATAAGTACCAGCTCCGGATGGCCGTACCGTTGCAAAAAGGACTTGTCGTCAGCGACAAGTCCTTTTGTTTCCGGCATTTCCGGAGAAATATTATTCTTTTAATACAGCGGCGCAGCGGGCACATAATGTCGGGTGATCCGGATCCGAACCGACACTGGCATCATGTTTCCAGCAGCGTTCGCATTTTTCGTGAGACGACGGTTCTACGACAACCTTCGTATCTGCATGGTGTTCACCAGCCATAGCATCAGCCGGAGCATCACCTTTTACGAGGTTGACTTCACTGACGATGAGCAGCGTTGCCAGGCGTTTCTGCCACTGGCTGAGGAAGTCGTAGTCTTCGCCATCGGCATAAATCGTAACGGCTGCATCGAGAGGATGGCCGATCTTATGGTCTTTACGAGCGACTTCCAGAGCACGCATGAAGTCGCTGCGATAGGACAGAAGTGTGTTCCACCGTTTTTCCATATCTGCATCGAGATATTCCGGATGTTTTTCCGGCCAGTCCGTGAGAAGTACGCTTTCTTCTTTGCCTTCTACAGCGGGCATATTCTGCCATACTTCTTCCGTCGTAAAGGACAGGACCGGTGCCAGGATTTTAACCAGCGTATCGAGGATATGATACATAGCAGTCTGGGCACTGCGGCGGATCTTAGCATCGGCTTTTTCCGTGTAGAGACGGTCTTTGATGATATCCAGATAGATAGCACTCAGATCGACCGTGCAGAAATTATGGATGGCGTGATACATGACGTGGAACTGGTAGTTTTCATAGGCATCGGTTACTGTTTCCAGAACCTGTTCCATGCGCATGAGTGCCCACTTATCCAGTTCGGACATGTTTTCATAAGCAACGGCATCGGTTGCCGGATTGTAATCAGCCAGATTGCCCAGGAGATAGCGGAAGGTATTGCGGATTTTACGATACACATCGGAAAGCTGCTTCAGGATTTTCGGCGAGAGGCGGATATCACCCTGATAGTCAGCTGATGCAACCCAGAGGCGCATGACATCGGCACCGTATTTTTCGATGACTTCCTGCGGAGCAACCGTATTGCCCACAGATTTACTCATCTTACGGCCTTCGCCATCGACGGTAAAGCCATGAGTCAGGACCTGACGATAAGGAGCGATGCCATTGATGGCAACGGAAGTCAGCAGGGAGCTGTTGAACCAGCCGCGATGCTGGTCAGACCCTTCAAGGTACATATCGACGGGATAACCGGAATCGGGGTCATTTTTCATGACTCCCTGATGAGTGCAGCCCGAATCGAACCAGACATCCATCGTGTCTTCTTCCTTGCGGAATTCTGTACCGCCACAGTGCGGGCACTTATAGCCTTCGGGAAGAAGTTCTTTGACATCATGCATCCACCATGTGTTGGAGCCTTCTTCAGCAAACATTTTCTGCAGGTGAGTGATGGTTTCATCGTTGATGATGTGTTCACCACAGTCCTTGCAATAGAAGATAGGGATAGGCACGCCCCAGACACGCTGACGGGAAATGCACCAATCACCGCGGTCGCGGATCATATTATAGATGCGGTCGTGGCCCCAGGACGGAATCCAGCGGACTTTGTCGATAGCATCGAGTGCTTCCTGACGGAATCCATCGACAGAAGCAAACCACTGTTCTGTCGCACGATAAATGATCGGCTGTTTGCAGCGCCAGCAGTGCGGATACTGATGACGGAACGTGCTCTTGGCAAAGAGGGCATTGATTTCCGCCAGTTTTTTGATGACCGGCACGTTGGAATCAAATACGAACTGGCCTTCAAAGCCGGGAACCTTATCGGTATAACAACCGGTTCCATCAACTGTACCCAGCGGCTTCAGGCCCCAGGCAGCATATTTCATGCAGACATTGAAGTCGTCTTCGCCGTGGTCCGGAGCCGTATGGACGAGGCCGGTGCCGGCTTCCAGCGTGACATGATCACCCAGGATAATCGGCACTTTGCGATCTGCATAGAGCGGATGCTGGAATACGAGGCCTTCCAGCTGTTTCCCTTTCATGACATCCGGCAGTACTTCGTAGTCTTCTACTTTCCCGGCCTTCATGGTCGGTTCTACCAGATCCTTGGCCATGAGCAGATATTCATCACCAATCCGGACCCAGACGTAGTCGAATTCTTCGTTGGCGCTGATAG
>NZ_ONTA01000112.1:0-6604 GCF_900320625.1 Megasphaera sp. DJF_B143 | reverse complement strand
GTCTCATGATCAGCGGCGGCCTGACAGGACGGCTGGCCGGTCGCATTCCCGACTGGAAGATGCTGCGCTTTGTCCTATTGGTGGCGGCGGTAGGCAGTATGGCACTGCTGACAGGATTCTTCCTGCACTGGTCTGTCTATGCTATTCTGGTCATTCTTTTCTTCACGGTGGCGACACTGGCTTCCTTATCGACTAGCAGCTTTTCTATGGCGATGCAGGCACAGGGAAAAAATGCCGGCAGCGCTGCGGCACTCATCGGCTTTTTCTCCATGATTTCCGGGGCGGTCATGGCTCCTGTCGTAGGAATTGCCGGAAGCTATACGGCGATTCCCATGGGTATCGTCATGGTCATCGGAGAAGGAGGAGCTCTCGTATCGTTTTATCTCTTTATTTATCCAAGCCATAAGAATAGAAGAGATACAAAAGATGTGATACAATAAATGTATCAAGTTGTTTGAGGTGATAACATGAATACAAAAGCAGAAAAATTTAAAGCCTATATCGACAAGGTGGATCCCAAAGCCTTTACCGTGAACGAAATGAAAGACGACGAACGCCATTCCGTTGCTTTCCAATCGGGTATTGAAGTCAAAGGCCAGCGGCTGCCGTTCCTGGTACTCATTGACGACAGTATCTATGTCATGCTGCGCATTTTCGTCGCAACCGGAGTCGTCAATGATGGGAATAAGGCTGCCATTTATGATTTCATCAATCAGGGTAACAAAGAATACAAAGTATTCAAATTCTACATATCGGATAACGGCGATATCGTGCTCGATATCTGTCTGCCTGCTACCGATGATGCCTTTGATCCGCAGCTCGTCGATGCCATGATTCGTCAGGTCGCCTATCCCTATCTGAATGATAACCTGACCAGTATTCTGGAAAAAGTATAACAGTGAAATAGAAAAAGGAATGCCCCATGATAACCTACGTTTTCATGGGGCATTCCCTTTTTAACATCAAACGTCAAACATCAAACATCTTTTATCTCAGCTGCGGAGTGAATCCATATATGCCAGATATTGTTCTTTTGTCATGCGTGGCTTATAGTCTTTCAGGATGTCTTCCAGGCCAGCAGCGTTGTCATAGAGAAGGTCGATGACGGTCATTGCCATTACTTTGGTCGTCTTGATATACGCGGCCTGTTTCTGGAACAGTTCAAATTCGGCACTGTGAAGGGCTCCGTGGACACAGCCTACATGAGGGTGGATACAGGGCATGAGGTTGCAGATATCGCCGACATCGGTACTGCCGGCATTGAACGGCGGGTTCGTATCGACGTGGTCCTTGCCGAAAATAGCGTCGGCGTTGGCTTCGCAGATTTTGCCCAGAGCTTTATCCTGTTCCATGGGAAGGTAACCCGGCATATCCTTGATTTCACAGGTAGCACCGATGGCGTCGGCACCGGCACGAAGGGCGCGGTTGATGCGGTCGTTGTAGAATTTCATGGCGTCGGCCGATGCGGCGCGGACGTAGCTTTCCATGCGTACAAGATCGGGCACGACGTTGACCAGATCGCCGCCGGAGGTGATAATCGGATGGAAGCGGACGTGGTCTTTTTCCTGGAATGTTTCTCTCAGGGCATTGACGCCCATGATGCCCAGCATGCAGGCATTGAGTGCATTGATACCCAGATGAGGCTGTCCGGCTGCGTGCGCTGCCTTGCCGTGGTATTCAATGAGTTTGGTGATGAAACCGCTCATGCCGCCGTTGAGGATGATATTGCCTTCCGGGTCATCCGTCGAGTAGGCATGCATTTCCATGGCGGCATCTATATCATCGAATCCGCCCTGAAGAATGATTTCCTGCTTGCCGCCGAAGAAATGGATTTTCCCTTCATCCATGAGCTTCTTGCGGTATTCGATTTCAATACATTCTTCACTCGGCACGGCAAAGAAGACGACATCGCCACCGAGATAATCCATGGCTCCGGCATCTTTCAGCGCCATGGCGACGCCGAGCATATCGGAAATCTGGATGAAATGACCGCAGCAGTGAGCCGCGCCGGTTACTGGATCGGCTGACGGATGGCGGCGGCAGACGATAGAATCGAGTTCCCCCATGACGGCGACAGTACGCTTGGAGTTTTTGCCCTTCAGCCGGCCTTTGACACCGGTGATGGCCCAGCCTGTCGTATAAGGAATACCCAGTTTATCCATGGCTTCCTGGACTTTGGCTGATGTCTTTGTTTCTTTGTAACCCAGTTCAGGTTCATCGAATACAGACGTTCCGAAAGACATGATATCTTCGGCGCGTTTATCAATGGCATCGCAGACTTTCTGTTTTAATTCTTCTTTGGTCATAGTAAAGCCTCCTTTTTAAACCTAAATGACACCTTCAAGATGGAGCATAATTTCTGCCATGACAGTCGCGCAGATAAATGTGCCCGACGATACCATCAGGGCAACGGGGACGATGCGCCAGGACAGTCTCTTGAATGCGGGGATATCTTTACCGAGGGACAGACCGCCATATGCCAGGATAGGCGTGCAGGCTGCCAGGAAGTTGACATTCTTGGTGATGGTCGTAATCCATTCGGCACCGGGGATGCCCGGAATAGAAATGACGACGGCGACAATGGAGACCCAGAATACATTGGGCAGCTTGTTCAGTACCGGGACATGGGCGATGAGGATGCCGACAAAGCAGATGGCAATGATGATCAGGATACCGAGCCAGTCGTCGAGAGGATTGACTTTGAAACCGACGAAGTTAGCTACGAGGGTGAGGACGCCGGTGATGAAGAGGATGAGCAGGTCATCGCCCAGGGTAGATCCTTTTTTTGCTTCCTGTTCTTCCGTTTCTTCTTTTTTGATGTCTGCTGCGACGGCTTCTTCATTCTGTGCCATCGTTTCTTTTGTCTTGGCATCGGCCTGTTCTTCTTCGGTTACTTCATCTTTCCGTTTCCGGCCTGTAACGAGTTCATATACCTTGATGGTGACTGGCAGGGAAATGAACAGAGAGAAATAAATCCCGATGACCGATGTCATGAGGTTGGCAGCCCCGGCAAAGGCAGTGATTTTCTGTACTTCATCGGGAAATACGGCGACGATGGAACCAACAGAGGCGGCCATCATGCTGGCTGAACCGATGCCGCCGCCCATGGCAAGTGCATAGGGATGGAAGATTCCCGTGCGGGATACGATGCCGGCGAGAATGGAAATCCAGAGAGCCCCAAAGAGAGTTCCGCAGATGTACATACCCATGACGCCACGGCCTTCAGGGGAGAAGATGCCGAATTTTTCGGCGATGATAGCCACATTGGCTTCCCGGTCGATGGAGTAGCAGGCACCGATGGCTTCCCGGCCCATTTTCAATAAAATAGCCGTAGGAAGGCCGAAAATCAATGTGCCGAAGAAATGGCCGAATTCCTGCATGATCAGGGCCAGACCGGAATTCAGGAGCAGATGAAGGTTCGGGCCGATGCCCAGACCGATTTTGGCAATCAGGAAGAGCATGGTGATGCCCATGAGATTGCCTGCACGGGTCATCTGTTTTTCATTCAGGATGTGGAAGGATGGATAGGAAATGATACCGCCCAGTACCAGTGCATAGAGCATTGGCAGGAAGATGACGAGTCCATGTTTCTGGATGCCGATAAATTCTGCCACGATGACGAGCAGCAAGGCAAACACATGGATTTTCCAGTTTTTAATAAGGTCCAATTTAGTGCCTCCTAAAACATAAGATAAAAACATGAAAACATATATATAAATAATAACGGCTGCCTTGTCGCAACCGCCATTATTCTACAATATAATGTACCAGAATGCAATTGTATTTTTACGATAGACAGCATGCATGTCATACATTCCGCGCGGCCAGTGTATCTAACGGTTCATTCGTGCGGATGAATGATGTTTGTGGGTTTTCTTTTAAAAATGCCAGTGCATAGGATATACAGGCCGTTGTGCCGTAGACGAGAGCGTCTTCATCGAGGTCGAATTCCGGTGTATGATGATTGCCACCAGTACCTTTTGACGGGTTAGCAATGCCTGTAAAGGTGAGGACTCCCGGATAGAGCCGGGTGAGGATAGCGAATGTTTCCGATGCCATCCACGGTTCGCACTTTGTCAGTATGTCATTTCCCAGGGAGGCCGTTATGGCTTTTTCTGCCAGGGCCGCGCAGGTTTTGTCGTTGTGGACCTCATATAACGGTTTGGGTACGGGACCGCTGGTCCAGCTGCAATGGTAGCTGGCACAGGTGTGGTCCAGGAGATGATAAAATTCATCATAAAAGGGTTTGCCAGCTTTATCGTAATCAAAATAACGGCAGGTACCGCCAAAGGTCAGCTCCTGGGGGACGACATTCTGCAATTCACCGCTGTGGAGGCTGCCGATAGAGACGGCCAGGCACTGGCGTGGCGGGACAGCGCGCAGGCGCAGTCCCTGTAATTCCTGATTAAAGGCGGAAAAGCAGTCGATGGGACTGTGGCACAGGTCCGGACGGGATCCGTGACCTCCCTGTCCGTGAATGGTAATATCGAAACGGAACCCTCCCGCCATGGGGGCATCGGGACAGATGGCGATTTTACCCGTCGGGATATCCCAGCGCAGATGAGTGGCGTAGCATCCATCGATGTGATAACCGCTCTTTGTTTCCAGCCAGGGAACGATGTATTCCATAGCGTGTGAGTCTTCTTCTCCTTGTTCGAACAGGCAAATGATGGTGCCGGACCAGGTATCTTTACATTCATGCAATATCTTTGCCGCTACCAGCAGCATGGCGATGTGACCATCATGACCGCAGGCATGCATGACACCGGGAATCTGGGAGATACATGTCCTTTTTTGAGAAAGATTCATTGCTCCTTCCTGTACGGGCAGGGCATCAATATCGGCGCGGAGCAGCAAGGTGGGTCCCGGCTGTCCGCTTTCCAGGATGGCGGCGATTCCCCCTTTTTCAATGGACTGGGAGGGAATATGCCAGCCGCTCAGTTTTTCTTTTATATATGCCAGAGTCTTCGTTTCCTGCCAGGAAAGTTCCGGGTATTCATGACAGTGGCGACGGATTTCGACGAGCAGGGGGAATTGCGTTTCTACTAATTTTTTTATATTCAGAGACATGGAATAACCTCCTTGCGGTATAATTTTTCTATATTATAGCATATTTAAACAGTAATACAAGACGGCACATGAGATTTCCTTATAATGGACCTGCAATGCGGTCTGGGATAACCTTGTAATTTTCAGGCATATCATAGTATAATTAAGTGTTCTGATAATATATTACAGAATTATAAGCCGGGAAATGAACTGGAATCCTGCTGTTGTAGGAAATGGGGTGTAGCTGTTGAATCCAATTGTACGGCGCGTTCTGCGTGCTTTTCGTGATGCCGGTTTTGAAGCGTATATCGTAGGCGGGGCTGTGCGGGACCTGTTGATGAAGCGGCAGCCTCATGACTATGATGTGACGACATCGGCGAGGCCGGAGGAAATCCGTGCCATAGCAGAAAAAGAACACTGGCACACCGTAGAAATCAACGGAGAAGCCTTTGGCATCGTCGTCCTGGTCGTCGATGGACTGACTATCGAGACGGCTACATTCCGGGGAGAACGGTATGGAACGGACAGTCACCGGCCAGAAACAGTCTGGTACGCTTCCACGCTTCGTGAAGATGTGATGCGCCGCGATTTTACCGTCAATGCCCTGGCTATGGATGACGAAGACCATATTTATGATTATACAGGTGGTCAGAAAGATATCCGTAAGAAACGTCTGGTTACCGTAGGCGACCCGCGGCGCCGGTTCAGTGAAGATGCCCTGCGCCTGTTCCGGGCCTGCCGGTTTACGGGACAGCTTGATTTCCTGCCGGTAAAAGAGCTGCTGCGTGCTATGCCGGCGGCATACGACCGTGTACGGGGATTGTCGCTGGAACGGGTCGTGTCTGAAATTGACCGGCTCATGGTAACGCCGGCTGCTTATAAAGGTCTTGATGTCCTCGTCCGCAGCGGCCTCGGTCAGTGCAGCTGCCGGCAGAAAGAAAATGGCATCTACCACGAAATCCCCATTCTGCCGGAACTGGCCCATCTGCCGGATACACCACAGTCGCTGCCGTTTCATGCGTTTGATGCCTGGTTCCATACCCTGGCCGTCGTTGCCCATACGCCGGCTGATCCGGTTATCCGCTATGCTGCGCTGTTTCATGATGTGGCGAAGGGACTGCCGGGAATCCGTGGCGTACACAAAGGCCGTCTGACCGATTATGGGCACGATGACAAAGGCGCCGAAATGGCTGCGGATATCCTGACCCGGTGGCATAAGAACCCGGCCTTTGTCCGGCGCATAGCCTGGCTGGTCCGGACGCATATGAAATTCCATTATTTTGCCAATACGGGCGAAGGGGATATCAATAAATGGCTGCGCCGGGAGGCATTATATGGCCCGTTCCGGCGCAGTGAAGAAATGGCAAAAGCCATCCGCCAGGCGACGGCTCTGGCTGTCGGCGATATCTGGGGATGCGGCCATGAACATACCGATACGAGCGGTACCGAATCATTTGGTGCCTTTATGGAAGAACTGGCGCGGGTAATGCCCGTCAGTACGAAAGACCTGCATTACGACCGCCGCCTGCCTGGTGCATGTGGCCGCCGTACGGGG
>NZ_ONTA01000266.1:0-2751 GCF_900320625.1 Megasphaera sp. DJF_B143 | reverse complement strand
CAGATTTTTTTACGGTGTGCCCGGCGAATTCCGACAGGAAATGGAGAAAGAGGTAGACAATATCGGCAGGCCGTTCGTCGAGAGACGGCAGGGTAAGAGTCAGGGTGTTCAGGCGGAAGTATAGATCCTTGCGGAACGCGCCCTCGTTGATTTTTTCGATGATATCCGTATTAGTGGCGGAAATGATGCGGATATCGAGGGGAATGACATAGTCGGAGCCGATGCGCATGACCTGTTTCGTTTCCAGGACACGCAGGAGCTTGGACTGGATAGCCGGCGACATGCTGTTGATTTCATCGAGGAAAATCGTTCCGCCGTGGGCCAGCTCGAATAATCCCGCTTTGCCTTCCTTACGGGCCCCGGTAAAAGCGCCGCTTTCATAGCCGAAGAGTTCGCTCTCCAGCAGTTCCGGTGGCAGGGCGGCGCAGTTGACGGCGACGAAAGGACCGCTGCGGCGGGGACTGGCATTGTGGATGCTCTGGGCGAAAAGTTCCTTGCCGGTGCCGCTTTCTCCCTGGATGAGGATTGGTGCGTCATAGGCGGCCATCGTCTCTGCCGTTGCCTTGAGGGCTTTCATTTTTGCATCCGCCGTCAGGATATCAGCGAAATGATGCACTGCCGTCAGCCCCGTTTTGGAGAGTTTATAGCGGATATTCTTTTCCATTTTTTGCAGCTGCGTGACATCACGGATGCTCAGGATGTACCGGGTCTGCTTGTCGATAGAAAAGGGTGAGGAATTCAGTACGAGCGTATAAGGTGGTTTTTCTATGATTGTATTGGAATAGGAATAGGCATGGCTTCCCTGCTGCCTGGGGAGAATGGTTTCCATAGACGGCGTATCTTCCCTGATCTTCAGGAACAGCCGGGCCTGTTTGTTAATATGGGAAATAGTGCCTTCGGCATCGTACATGATGATGCCTTCATCGACGTGGGACAATACAGAGGAGAGCAAAGATAACTGCTGCCGTTCCCGCTTATTGAACGAGGCCAGGTCGTGGGCATACTGATACAGTGAAAAGATAGTCGGATTGCTGGGCATGATAGTAAATATGGGCAGAGGAATGTTGGTGATGCGTGGCAGGATAGCTGTGCCGACGATAGCAATATCGGGACCGACATCGAGACTGTCCACCAGATGTTCCAGATCTGGCCGGTCTTTATAGGTATATATTTCCGTTTTGCTCCGTAATTCCGGCGGACACATAGAACTTTCGAAGATGACACTGGAATTCAGGAGAAGGTAGATTTTTTTATACTTCCGTGCCTGTTCCAAGGCGTACATAATATCATAGGTCGAAATGTACAGACGCAGGACCGGGACTTCCCGGATGACAGGAGCTAGTTCCTGATAGGTGCCGCCGCTGGCGATGAGAACTTGTGCCCCTTCTTTTATCATATCCCGGGCCTGCCGGAAGATATGATTGAAATCGAGTATGGCTACGTCAATGGGCATACTGTCCGGTTCTTTCGTGTGATTCCATAAGGCTTGTTCGATTTTATTTTTCATGACCTGGTCAGTGGCCAGGAAGCAGATTTTTTCCAATATCCTCACCTCGCTTTCAGTGTACGGGAAAATAGGGATAATGTCAAATTAATGTAAAAAAATATATACGCCGCTTGCAGTTCATCCCGCACATACACCGCTAGATCCCTATATATGGCTAATTTCATATTTGGCATTGAAATTTCATATATACTGGCGAATGAAATGCTCATAAGACTGATTGTATAAAAAGAAAGGAAAAGGTGAAAGACATGACTGAAGGATTATTGGAAGGTATCCGCGTTCTCGATTTTACAGGTTTCCTGGCTGGTCCCTACTGCGGGATGTTCCTGGCTGATATGGGAGCCGATGTCATCAAAGTAGAAAATTTACTGACCAAAGGCGAATTCTGCCGCTATGCCCGGCCACTGGAAGAAAAGACAGGCCGCAGTATGTATTTTGGCAATCTGAACAGGAACAAACGCGGTTTTGCCGTCAATCTGAAATCAGAAGATGGGAAAAAGGCCTTTGCTGAATTGGTCAAATCGGCCGACGTGCTTCTAGAAAATATGCGTCCCGGCGTTATCAAAAAATTAGGGTTCGGCTACGAAGAATGTAAAGCCCTGAATCCGCGCATCATATTTGCTTCCATTTCCGGCTTTGGCCAGTACGGCCCCTATTCTTCCCGTCCGGGATATGATCTCATCGCCCAGGCTATGGGCGGCTCCATGAGCATTACCGGATGGCCCGGTTCGGAACCGACCCGTGCCGGCATGGCAATCGGCGACATGATGGCCGGCATGAATTGCTGTATGGGCATCCTGGCATCGCTGATTAAGCGGCAGAAGACCGGCGTAGGCCAGAAAATCGATGTAGCTCTTGTCGATTCCATCGTCTCCGGCCTGGAAGCCAAATGCATGCAGTATCTGTATACCGGCAAAGTTCCTGAAAAGACGGGTAATAAATACATTTCTTCCGCTCCCTACGATTCCTTTAAAGCAAAGGATGCCTATTTCGTACTGGCCAGCGGGACGGACAAGCATTTTGAACACCTCTCGGCAGCCATGGGCATGCCTGAACTGGCACAGAATCCGTTGTACAAGAATACGGAACTGCGCAAAAAGAATGCCGATTCCCTGAAAAAAATCATCGAAGACTGGGCCAGCGATAAGACGAGCCGGGAAGTCGTCGATATCATTCTCGGTGCAGGCGTTCCGGCCGGTCCGATTTATGATATTGCCGACGTATGCAACGATAAGAATATCGTT
>NZ_ONTA01000044.1:0-21861 GCF_900320625.1 Megasphaera sp. DJF_B143 | reverse complement strand
GAAAGGGGAGGACGGTATGTTTCAGATTGGGCTTACGGGAGGTATTGCTTCGGGGAAGAGTACGGTTGTGGCCATGCTGCGTCAGCTGGGGGCGGGAATCATCGACTGTGACCAGATCGCCCATGATGTAGTCCGGCCCGGGTCGGAAGGACTGAAGGCCGTTGCTGACGCCTTCGGACCGCATACGTTGTGCGCAGATGGCACGATGGACCGGGCGTATATAGGCCGCGTCGTTTTTGGAAACAGGGAGAAAAAGGCGCAGTTGGAAGGCATTTTATTTCCTCTCATCCAGCGGGGAATCAATGATACAATTGAAATAATTGAAAAAAATAAAAAAAATCCGGTCATTTTCCTTGACATGCCATTGCTATTTGAGATAAAATACAACACGTACGTTGATGAAGCATGGCTCGTATATGTGGATCCGGCGACGCAGCTTTCACGGCTGATGGCGCGGAATCACTATACACGGGACGAAGCAATGGCACGCATCCATGCTCAACTTCCTATTGATACAAAACGGTCATTGGCTCAGGTTATCATCGACAATACTGGTTCTTTGGAAGATACAGAAGAACAGGTGCGGTATGAGTGGCATGAACTGATGAAACGGATTCAATCTGGGGAGTAAGCTGTGAGACGGAGAAATAATACAAAGGTAAAAATTGTAGCAGCTGTATTGGTTGCCTGTTTCTCTGCGTCGTATTTCTTTACCTGGAAAGACGATGTAATGCGTAAAATCGTATATCCTCTGCAGTATGACTATATGGTCAGACAGTATGCCTATGAAAACCACGTGGATCCGGCGCTGGTAGCGGCAGTGATTCTGGTGGAAAGCAAGTTTGACCGGTCGGCCTCGTCTCACCGGGGTGCCAGCGGTCTGATGCAGATTATGCCTGATACAGGCAAATGGATTGCTGAAAAGATGGGGATGGAAAATTTTCGTCCTGCCCAGCTGAACGATGTACAGACGAATATCAGGATGGGTACCTGGTATCTGGCATATCTTCTCAAAGAGTATGACGGCAATGAAGTTTTGGCTCTGGCAGCGTATAATGCCGGACGCGGCCATGTCGATTCCTGGATGGATGAATATGGCTGGGACAAAAACTTTAAAAAAATTGAAGAAATACCCTTTACAGAAACGAGAGAGTATGTTAAAATAGTCTTGTTGAACGAAAGGCAATACAAAAAACTGTATAACTTTTAATTTCTTTTTATGCGGTTGTGGCGGAATGGCAGACGCGCTGTCTTCAGGCGGCAGTGATCATCGATCGTGTGGGTTCAACTCCCACCAACCGCACCATTTTTTTGCCCTATGGATGATACATTGATTGAAACAGTCAAACAATGGAATATCACTTCGAGTCTCCCACTTCAGGTGGGAGATTTTAAGTTAACGGCAGAGCAGCACATGGTACAGGATCATGGGAAAGATAAGGAATACCTGATTTTTCTATATACGAATGACGATAATGGCTGGACCGTACGGGGGACAATCAATCCGGAAACGAATGAATTATTTGTCCGTACGGATATTGGAATGCTGGAGTTTGCGCTCATTGAATTTATTACGGAAAATTTTGAAAGTTTTCGTAATATGGTAGAATCCCGGCTCCCGGAGCTGATCCGGACGTATTATGTAGATCGGGAAGAGAATTTCAGTGTATTGTTGAAGGATAAAGGAATCACGACGGTGGACTGGGATGACTTCCTGCCGGAATCATATGCCGGTTTCAGGCGGCTGATCCGTCCCAATGATGCCGTGCGGATCATTAATGGGTCGTATATGATCCTGGCTTACTATGATGGAGCGACGCGCAGCGGTTTGTCACTCATGTACAACATACTCCGGGATGATTTTTTTGCCGAACGGCGGATACATAATTTCCCCAATCTGGTACATGATTTTGACAGCAGTGATTTAAAGCTCCTGAAAAAAGCATTGCAGGAACGTCTCCTGCCTGTGCTGGACTCCATTGCTGCTGATTTAAAGGCGGCAGAGTGAGCGTTTTTCATTGTCAGAAAACGCTGTTGGTGGTATACTTTAGTTAATTAGATGTAAACTTTTCTAAGAGTGGGTGGAAGCCCACTCTTAACTTTTACTTGCAGGGTTTCGTCGGGAAAGATACAGGTGAATTATGAGACGCGAACATATTGAAGAACTGGTAGCTGAAGAAGTTGAAAAAATCATTGCCGGTACGGCATTAGAACTCGTCGATGTGGAATACGTCCGGGAATGGAACTGGTATTTACGGGTTTTTATTGATAAGCAGGGAGGCGTCGATCTGGAAGACTGCCAGGCCGTCAGTGAAAAACTCAGTAAGATACTGGATGAAAAAGATCCCATCAGTGACAATTATCTTCTGGAAGTATCTTCCCCGGGACTGGACCGGGTCCTGAAAAAGGAAAAAGATTTTATCCGTTACCAGGGCCGCGATGTCGATATTCATTTCTTCAAGCCCCATAATGGAACGAAACTTCTGACCGCTGTGCTGAAAGGCAGGGAAGGCGATGTCCTGACAGTCAGCCATGATGAAACGGAAGAAACATTGGACATGAAAGATATATCCCAGATACGGTTACATATTGATTTTTAGTGGAGGTACATGAAAGTGAACAAGGAATTACTCAATGCGATTGCCTATTTGTCCAAAGAAAAGGGCGTTTCTGCCGATGTCATCTGTGATTCGCTGGAAGCGGTCCTGATTACGGCCTATAAAAAAGAGCCAGATGCCAATCCCAACGCCGTCGTAGAATTAAACCGCCTGACTGGCGATTATAAAATCCTGGCTCCTAAGACGGTAGTGGAAACGGTAGAAGATGAAGACGCCGAAATTTCTCTGGCCATGGCCCAGATCCTGGACCCGGAATATTCGGCAGGCGATGTCATCAATGTCAATGTGACGCCCAAGAATTTTGGCCGTGTCGCTGCCCAGGCAGCCAAACAGGTCATGATCCAGCGGCTGCGTGAAGCCGAACGGAGCATCGTCTACGATGAATTTTCCAACCGTCAGGATGACATCATCACGGGGATCATCCAGCGTATCGAACAGCGCAATGTCTATGTTGATCTGGGGAAAGCAGAAGCGGTCCTGCCCGTTTCCGAACAGATTCCGACGGAAACGTATACGGTCGGCCAGCGTATCAAGTGTTATGTGGTGGAAGTACGCAAGACGACCAAGGGCGCCCAGATTCTCGTTTCCCGGACACATCCGGGCCTGTTAAAGCGCCTCTTTGAACTGGAAGTTCCGGAAATTTATGATGGCGTCGTAGAACTGAAATCCGTTGCCCGTGAACCGGGCCGCCGGTCGAAAATTGCCGTCTATTCCCGCGATGAAAATGTGGATTGTGTCGGCGCCTGTGTCGGTCCGAAAGGAGTACGGGTGCAGAATATTGTGACAGAACTGCAGAATGAAAAAATAGATATCGTGAAATGGGATGAAGATCCGGCTGTCTACATTGCCAATGCCCTGAGCCCGGCAACGGTGGTTTCGGTAACGGTTGATGAAGCGGAAAAGACCTCTAACGTCGTCGTTCCCGATTACCAGCTGTCCCTGGCTATTGGCAAAGCCGGTCAGAATGCCCGTCTGGCGGCTAAGCTGACCAACTGGAAAATCGATATCAAGAGCGAAAGCCAGGCTGCGGAACTGGCGGAACAGAAACAGGATGAACCGGCTGGCGAAGAGCTGGACGGTGATGACCTGTTAGCCGACCTGGCCATGCCTTCTGCTCCGGAAGTAGAAGATGCAGCAGTTTGCGATGTGGAAGCGGACCAGCATACGGAAGAGTAGGTGAGGACCATGAAAAAGAAAAAAATTCCCTTGCGGGTCTGTGCCGGCTGCCAGGAACAGAAGAGCAAAAAAGAGATGATCCGCATCGTACGCACGCCTGAAGGAAATGTCGAAATCGACAAGACAGGGAAGAAATCCGGGCGCGGCGTGTACATCTGCCAGAATCCGGAGTGCCTGGAAAAGGCCTATGAGGAACACAGGCTGGAACGTTCTTTAAAGACAAAGGTGTCTCCTGAAATTTATGAAGAACTCCGCAAGGATCTGGAATGACAGGGCAGGAACGGATCGGCAATCTTCTGGGCCTTGCCTGTCGGGCGCGGAAGACGGTGTGTGGCGATTTCGCTGCAGAAAATTATTTGAAGAAACATGCAGTGCCGCTCCTGTTTGTAGCCAGCGATGGCGGTGAGAATGCAGAAAAATACCGCCGCATTGCAGTGCGCAGGAATATAGCGGTTGTAGATATATATACGAAAGAAGAACTGGGCAGAACAGTCGGGAAGTCTCAGAATGTGGTAGTATTATTGACGGACCGGGGATTTGCCAAAGCGATAGATGACGTGATACAGGCGATGAAGAAGGGGGCAACCAGATGACGAAACGAGTATATGAAGTGGCAAAGGAGTTGGGCGTATCGGCCAGCGATATTATTAAAACTCTGGGAGAACATAATATAAAGGCAACGAATTTTTCTGGTGTAGATGATCAGGCAAAGCGTGTACTGGATAAGGCATATGCGCCGAAAAAAGAAAATACTGATGCTCATGGCACGAGAAAAAAGGCGGCTATGCAGGCTGGGAAAAATAACGGCCAGAACGTCCGTAAAAATGAACAGAGACCAGAAAAGAACAACAAGAACCGGAATAACCGCCCGCAGAATAATCAGGGACAACGGCCGGAAACAGAAAAGGGAAATGTCAGAAAAGAAGGACAGTCCCGCAATAATTTCAATCGTCAGCAGCAGAATATGAAGAAGACTCAACAGACTAACCAGAATCATCAGGGCAATCAGAATCCCAATCACAAAGGGAATGTGAATAGTAAAAACGGCAGTCAGCCGGCTCGTGAAAATGATACGAAGCGTACGAAGTATTTTGGCCACAGTCAGCAGAATAATACGGGACGCAATGACAACCGGAAGAATAACAAACATTCTGGTCCGTCCGGTCATAATGGCAAGAACGCATCAAACCAGAACCGGCCTCATACGCTTTTGTCCAATGTCCTGAATAAAGGCAAGAATAAGAATAAACGGAATAAGAACCAGCATGGTGGCCAGAATGTGGCTATGCAGGATACGTCGGCGAAAAAGAAAAATTACCCGACGTCTATCGAACTTCCGGAAACGATTATCGTCAAAGATTTTGCCGAACGGCTGGGCCGCGAAGTCAGTGAAGTCATTAAAAAGCTGCTCATGGGCGGCATTATGGCTACCATCAATCAGGAAATCGATTATGATACAGCTTCGCTGATTGCCGATGAATTTGGCGTCGCCGTCACGAAGGAAGCACCGCCGGAAGATCCTACGGAAATCGAAGAAATCATCGATCCGCCTGAATCTCTTCAGCCGCGTCCCCCCGTCGTCACAATCATGGGCCACGTTGACCATGGCAAGACCAGTCTGCTCGATGCTATCCGCCAGAGTCATATCACGAGTCATGAAGCAGGCGGTATTACCCAGCATATCGGGGCTTATCAGGTCCGCTATGAAGGCAAGAAAATCGTATTCATGGATACGCCGGGGCATGAAGCTTTTACGGCCATGCGTGCCCGCGGTGCCCAGGTAACGGATATTGCTGTCCTCGTCGTTGCCGCCGATGATGGTGTCATGCCCCAGACGATTGAATCAATCAACCATGCCAAATCGGCTGGTGTCCCGATTATCGTTGCTATCAATAAAATCGATAAAGAAAGCGCCAATCCCCAGCAGGTCATGCAGCAGCTGACGGAATATGGCCTGATTAGTGAAGAATGGGGCGGCGATACGATTATGGTCCCCGTTTCCGCTCATAAGAAAATCGGCCTGGATGATTTGCTGGAAAACATCCTGGTACTGGCAGAAGTACTGGATCTCAAAGCCAATCCGAACCGTCCGGCCCAGGGCGTCGTTATCGAAGCCAAACTGGATAAAGGCCGCGGTCCTGTAGCCTCCGTACTAATCCAGAAAGGGACGCTCCACGTAGGCGATACGATTATCGTCGGCTCCTGCTACGGCAAGGTGCGGGCCATGACCAATGAACGGGGCGAACGTGTCAAGAAAGCAGAACCGTCTATCCCGGTAGAAATCCTCGGTCTGAATGATGTACCGGAAGCCGGTGATATCCTCGATGCGACGGATGAAAAGACGGCCCGTTCGGTTGCCGAAAAACGACTGGAAAAGAAACGGTCGTCTGAACTGCACGTCAATGCCAAGGTTACGCTGGATGACCTGTTCAATCAGATTCAGCAGGGCGAATTGAAAGAATTGTCCCTCATTGTCAAGGGGGATGTACAAGGGTCCGTAGAAGCGCTGAGCCAGTCGCTCATGGCCATCAAGAGTGATGAAGTCCGCATTTCTATCGTTCATTCCGGCGTTGGGGCTATCAATGAATCGGATATTATGCTGGCGTCAGCATCGAATGCCCTCATCATCGGTTTCAACGTCCGCCCTGATGCATCGGCCCGCAAGGCTGCGGAACATGAAAATGTCGATATGCGTACGTACCGGGTCATTTATGATGCCATCAATGATGTTGAAGCAGCTATCAAAGGGATGCTGGAAAAGAAATACGAAGAACATATTACCGGACGGGCAGAAGTACGCAAAGTCATTACGACTCCCAAGGTCATTGTCGCCGGTTCTTATATCAAAGAAGGCAAAATCTCCAGCACATCCAAGGTGCGCCTGATCCGCAATGGCATCGTCGTCCATGAAGGCGAAGTAGACGGCCTGCGCCGTTTCAAAGATGATGTGAAAGAAGTTGCCGAAGGGTATGAATGCGGTATCACGCTGGAAAATTACCGCGATATCAAGGAAGGCGACGAAATCGAAGCGTACGAAATGGTAGAAGTCGAACCGGAATAAAGTGAGGGAAGACAACTATGGGAGAATTACGAGTACGTAAAATACAGGAATTCATCAAGCAGGAAGTTTCCAATATTATTTTGCGGGAGCTGAAAGATCCGCGCATCGGTTTTATCACCGTAACCGATGCACGGATTACAGGCGACCTGCGGGAAGCGACCGTATATGTCAGCCTGTTTGGCAGCGATGCCGAAAAGGCCGATACGCTGAAAGCACTGAAAAGCGCGAATGGATATATCCGTTCCGAAGTCGGGAAAAGGCTGGGAATCCGCTATTCGCCGACGATTGAATTCAAAGAAGACACATCCCTCGATTATGGGATGAAAATCGATAAGATACTGCGTGATATAGAAAAGAAGGACTGATGTCCATGAATATTACACCAGAAGAAATCCGCCACCTGCTGCAGCATTACAGCCATGTCCTGCTGACGGCCCATGTCAATCCCGACGGGGACGCCATCGGGTCCCTGGTGGCCATGCAGGACTATCTGGAGCGGATGGGCAAGCAGGTCGTCACCATCATCGATGATGACATTGACGACAAGTTTTTCTTCCTGCCCGGTGTCAGCCAGTTTAAAAAGCCGGCTGCTGTCCATACGGATGATTCCTGGCTGACCGTTATCCTCGATGCGACGTCAGCCGACCGCTGCGGTGCCGTTGAATCACTCATCCATGGGGATGTACTGAATATTGATCACCATATTTCCAATGCGCATTTTGCCCGGTACGAATATATCCGGCCGGAATGCGCGGCGACGGGAGAAATCCTGACACAGCTTTTTCTTACATGGGGCGACGGGGTGAACCAGCCGGAGGCCATGGCTCTGTACATGGCTATTGCAACTGACAGCGGCTTCTTTAAATTCAGCAATACGACAGGTCATACATTGCGCATGGCAGCCTCTCTCGTCGATGCCGGTGCCATGCCCCATGTCATTTCGGAACATCTGGAAGCCCAGTCTCTGGTAAAGCTTCACGCCCTTTCAGAAGTGCTGAAACATATTGAATTATTTGGCAACAACAAAGTGGCGGGCATTACATTTTCACCGGATGTCCTGAAATATACGGGAGAACATACAGGCGGGTATATTGACTATGCCCGGACAGTCAAGGGCGTCGATATAGCTTTTACGGTGAAGTATATCAGCGATGAGGAAACGCGGGTCAGTCTCCGTTCCAAACAGGCGGATGTCAACGCCATAGCGTCTGTTTTTGGAGGGGGCGGTCATGTCCGTGCGGCTGGATGTACTATCGGTGCGCCTCTGGAAAAAGCAAAAAAAATGCTTATAAAGGAAATTTTAAAAGCTGTATGATACAGGGAATTGTCAATGTGTTAAAACCGACTGGCATGTCCAGTCACGATATAGTAAGTCAGATGCGCCGCATCTACCAGATGAAAAAAATCGGTCATGCCGGTACGCTGGATCCGCTGGCGGCAGGCGTACTGCCTGTGTATCTGGGACAGGCAACGCGGCTCATCGAATATGGAGACAGCGATACGAAGACGTATCATGCGGAATTTCTGCTGGGAATTGCGACCGACACAGAGGATATTACCGGACAGGTCGTAGACCGGAAGCCCGTTCCTGCTGTGAGCGCCGTGGACATGACAGCGGCACTGCAGCATTTTATGGGGCCGATCAAGCAGACGCCATCGCGGTATTCCGCTATCAGTATACACGGCGTGAAGGCTTATAAATTAGCCCGCAGCCATCAGGATTTTACCCTGCCGGAACGGGATGTGACGATACATGATATACGGCTCCTATCCTGGCAGGAACGCCGGGGGACGCTGGCCGTGACCTGCTCCAAGGGGACCTACGTCCGTTCTCTGGTCCGGGATCTGGGCGAGTATCTGGGAACCTGTGCCTGTATGTCTTATCTGGTGCGCGTACAGGCCGGCGTGTTTACTATCGAAGATGCGGCGACGCTGGAAGAACTGACCTGTGACCCGCTGCGCTATGTCCTGCCGGCAGATGCTTCTATGGGAGCCGTACGGAAGGTAACTCTGTCCCGGGAAAACTGCCTGTATCTTCTTCAGGGCAGGCCTGTTCCTTTCGCCGGACGGCAGATGACGCATGGTGAAATCCTGCGTGTCTATACGGACCGGGGCGTGCTTACGGGGATTGCCCGTTTCGATAAAGAACATCATGTCATCCGCCCGCACAAAATGTTTGCGGATTCATTGTGAGGTAATCGACGATGCAAGTATTTCATTCTTTTGAAGAAGCGCAAGACTACACGGCAACAGTAGTCGCTCTGGGAACCTTTGATGGCGTACATCTGGGGCATCAGATGGTCATGAAGACGGCTATTGATACGGCGCGCAGGCTGCAGGCCAAAGCTGTAGTCGTGACCTTTGCAGCTCACCCGCTGTCCGTGCTGTGTCCGGAAAAGGAACCGGCGCGCCTGGCTACGGTAAAGCAGAAGGAACGGTATATAAAAGAACTGGGCCTGGATGGTCTCGTCCTTTTGCCCATGAATCGTCACCTCATCGATGAATCACCGGATGAATTCTGCCAGCAGCTGCTGGATTATCTGCATCCCAAATCGGTAGTAGTGGGAGCGAATTTTACTTACGGCGCCAGGGCGGCAGGCAACACGGAAACACTGCGTGACTTTATGGATGGCCATGGAGTTCCCGTACAGGTGCTGCATCTGCTGGAACGGCCCGGCCGGGCGACGCCCATCAGCAGTACGGTCATCCGCAAACTGGTCCTGCTGGGCCACATGGAAACGGCGGCCAGCCTGCTGGGCAGACCTTTTGAAATCGAAGGGATGGTCGTGGAAGGTGACCGGCGGGGACGGCTTATCGGCTTCCCGACGGCCAATATGGAAATACCACCCCGCATGGCTATGCCACCGGATGGCGTGTATGTAACCGATGTATTCGTCGATGGTGCGTACCGGCCGGCTATGACCAATATTGGCGACAATCCGACTTTTACCAATCAATACCGCCGGATAGAAACGCATATCATCAACTGGCAGGGAGACATATATGGCAAATGCCTTTGCGTCCGTTTTTATAAACGGCTGCGCCATGAAATCCCCTTTCAGACGACGGAAGCGCTCCAGCGTCAGATGGAGCAGGACCAGGTTGATACGCTGAATTATCTGGATGATAATGACAGGACTTGTTTTAAATGACAGGTCCTGTCATTTTTAATCTGCTTTTAATCTGATTTTAATTTAATTCTCATCTGAGTTAAATTGAATTTATGTCATAACAATGATATAATTAAAGCATAGATAAAGGTTGCGTTCAGTTTTGCGAAGGAGTGGTAGAGTATGGAATACAAATTTTCAGATCTTGCAAATGGATTAAAAGCTTCGGAAATACGTGAACTGTTGAAATTGACAGCCCAGCCAGAAATTATCTCTTTTGCCGGCGGTCTTCCGGCTCCGGAATTATTCCCTCTGGAAGAATTAAAAAAAGTAGATATTGCTATTATTGATAAGGACGGGAAAGCGGCTGTACAATATGGCACGACGGAAGGATATGTACCACTGCGGCAGCATATTTGTGAACGGATGAAAAAATCATTTATGGTCGATTGCGGAATCGATGAAGTCTTTATTACGTCCGGGTCGCAGCAGGGCCTGTCGTTCATCCCTCAGATTTTTATCAATCCTGGCGATATCATGCTCGTTGAAAGTCCAACCTACCTGGGAGCACTCAACGCATTCAAACTGTGCGGACCTAAATTCGTAGAACTTCCAACCGACGACAAGGGCGTCATTCCCGAAGAATTAGAAAAAATCCTGAAACAATATGGCGATAAGATCCGCCTGGCCTATGTCATTCCTGAATTCCAGAACCCGACAGGGGTAACATGGCCTATCGAACGGCGTAAAGCGTTCATGGAACTCATCAACCAGTACAATTTCCCGGTCATTGAAGATGACCCGTATGGCGAACTGCGGTATGACGGTGACAAAGTTCCGTCCCTGAAATCGATGGATACGAAGGGGAATATCATATTCCTCGGCTCGTTCTCGAAGATTATGATGCCAGGTCTGCGCGTAGCCTGGATGGTAGCCGATCCGGCGATTATCGATAAATGCGTTAAATACAAACAGGCAGCTGACCTGCAGACATCGTCCTTTGCACAGCGTCAGGTATCTTTCTTCCTCGATATGTTCGACATCGATGCCCATATCAAAGATATTTGTGATCTTTATGGCAAACGCCGCACACTTATGCTCGACAAGATGAAAGAATACTTCCCGGCAGAATGCAAATTCACCTATCCGGAAGGCGGTCTCTTCACCTGGGTTGAACTGCCTGAAGGTATGGATGCCAAAGAACTGATGCCGAAAGTACTGGAAAAGAAAGTAGCTTATGTACCGGGCGGTGCTTTCTATCCGAATGGCGGAGGAGAAAATCACTTCCGCATGAACTATTCGTGCATGCCGGAAGATAAGATTGTAGAAGGCGTAAAACGTCTGGGCGATGTACTGAAAGAAGAAATTGCCAAAATGAAATAATGACTGAACGCAGAGAACAGGGCAGGGAGAAAATCCTTGCCTTGTTTTTGTATACGTATTACTTTTTGCCATCACTGGAATTTTGTAATTTGCAATCTCTTTATGTTAGTGTTATAATTTGACCACTGGGGAGTAATATTAACATAGGGGTGATTTACATGACAAAATTTTCTGATTTTGCAAACACATTAAAAGCTTCTGATATTGCGGAACTGCTGGAACTTACGGAAAAACCGGAAGTAATTTCGTTTGCAGGGGGGCTGCCGGCACCAGAATTGTTCCCAATCGAAGAAATGAAGCAGGTCGATCAGGCAATTTATGAAAAGGAAGGCCGTAAGGCTGTTCAGTATGGTACGACAGAAGGGTATGTACCACTGCGTGAAGAAATTGCCAAACGGATGAAGAAGTCCTTCTTCGTTGACTGCGAAGCAAAAGATATCGTCATTACGACGGGTTCACAGCAGGGCCTGTTTATCCTGTCGCAGATTCTTGTCAATAAAGACGAAACGATTGCTATGGAAAGCCCGTCTTATATGGGTGCCATCATGGCCTTTAACCCGGTAAGACCTAACTATATTGAAGTACCGACGGATGACAAGGGCATTATCCCGGAAGAGCTGGATAAAATCCTTGCTACAGATAAAAGCGTCCGCATGATTTATGTTATTCCTGAATTCCAGAACCCGACAGGTATCACCTGGCCAGTAGAACGCCGGAAAGCATTTATGGATGTCATCAACAAATATGATGTCGTGGTCGTCGAAGACGATCCCTACGGTGAAATCCGTTATGACATTGAAAAACTGCCGTCCCTGAAGTCCATGGATACGCAGGGAAAAGTCGTATTCCTCGGCTCGTTCTCCAAGATTTTCATGCCGGGCCTGCGCTTGGGCTGGACTATTGCTAATCCGGAAATTATCGATAAATTCGTCAAATTCAAACAGGCCGTCGATCTCGGCACTTCGACCTTTGGTCAGCGCCAGGCCGCATATTACTGCCAGATGTTTGATATGGATGCCCACATCAAAGAAATCAACGCATTATATGCCAAACGCCGCAACCTCATGTGTGAATCGATGAAGAAGTACTTCCCGGAAGAATGCAAGTTTACCTATCCTCAGGGCGGTCTCTTCACGTGGGTTACCCTGCCGGAAGGTATGGACGCCAAAGAATTGATGCCGAAATGTCTGGCAAAAGATGTAGCATATGTACCGGGTGGTATTTTCTATCCCAATGGCGGCAATGGCAACCACTTCCGCCTCAATTACTCCAACATGCCAGAAGACCGTATCGTAGAAGGCATCAAACGGCTGGGAGAGGTGCTCAAAGAAGAATTATCGAAATAATCCGTGAATTTCTGGAAGGATTCATGATCAAGGGCGTGCCTGTGGCATGCCCTTTTTTTAGAGAGGAGAGATAGTTTTGCGGCCTTTAGATGTCCTGAAACAGTATTTTGGCTATTCATCGTTCCGCCCTGGACAGGCGGAGGTCATTGCCACGATCATGGAGCATCGTGACTGCCTGGCCATTATGCCGACGGGAGCCGGAAAATCACTTTGTTTCCAGATACCGGGATTGCTGATGTCCGGCCTTACACTGGTCATTTCTCCCCTCATTTCATTGATGAAAGATCAGGTAGATGCGCTGCTGGCACAGCATATACCGGCCGTGTTTATCAATAGCCAGTGCACACTGGAAGAGTCGAGACAGCGGTTTTCAGAAATACGGAGTGGCCGGGTCAAGCTCGTCTACATTTCTCCTGAACGGCTGCAGAATGAATTTTTTACGAGCTTCATGCAGTCTATGCCAATCGATATGGTCGTCATCGATGAAGCTCATTGTGTATCCCAGTGGGGTCATGATTTCCGGCCCGGGTATTGCGCTATCCGCCCGTGGATCGAAGCACTGCCTCACCGTCCGGTGGTGGCGGCCTTTACGGCGACGGCGACTCAGAAGGTAAAAGAAGATATGATGAACCTCCTGGGCCTTCAGGATGAACGGGTCTTTATCGGCGGGTTTGACCGTCCGAATCTGTACTTCCGCGTCGTCCGCAATACAGACCGGACTTCTTTCATCCTGTCCTATCTGGCCCGGAATAAAGAGGACAGCGGCATCATCTATGCGGCGACGCGGAAAGAGGTAGACCGCCTGTACAAGGAAATAAAAGCACGCGGGTTTGCCGCAGGGCGGTATCATGCCGGTATGACCGATGGAGCGCGCAAGAAGGTACAGGAACAGTTTACCTATGATAAAATTTCCGTCATTGTAGCAACCAATGCCTTTGGCATGGGCATCGACAAGAGCAATGTCCGGTACGTCATTCACTATCAGATGCCAAAAAACATCGAAAGCTATTATCAGGAAGCGGGCCGGGCCGGACGGGACGGAGCTCCCGGAGAATGCATCCTGCTGTATAACCGGCGTGACATCATGATTCAGAAATTCCTCATCGAAAACTCTGTCCATTCACCAGAACAGCAGAAAAAAGAATTGCAGATGCTGAACGCCATGATTGAATATTGCGAAACCCGTCACTGCCTGCGCCAGTATATTCTCCGGTATTTTGGAGAAAAACCATCCTGGGACCGCTGTGAACATTGTGGCAATTGTGATCAGGAAGTCGTCCAGGAAGATACGACCCAGATTGTCCGGCCGATTTGCCTATGTATCGACGAGGTGAAAGGGCGTTTTGGAATGACGATGGTCTGTGATATACTAAAGGGGAGTATGACTGCCCGAATCCGCCATTATGGTTTCCAGCGCTGTACGAGCTTTGGCATGCTAAGCAATTATGCGGCCAGAGAAATCCGCGATATGATCCGGCAAAGTCTGGAAGATGGATTCGTGCAGCAGTCCGAAGGGCAATACCCCGTCCTTTCTCTGACTGCTGACGGACGGGATGTATTGAAAGGCCGGAAACGGGCTATACAGGAAATTGCCATCGCGGCAGAAACAGAACCGGCGGCCCGGCCGGCGCGGAAGAAAAAATCTGTATCTGAATCTATCGATGAAGAAGCCTGCCGGCCCCTCTTTGAGGTACTCCGGTCAGTTCGCATGGATCTGGCAAAAAAAGAACATATTCCGCCTTTCGTCATTTTTTCCGATGCCACACTTTGGGAAATGGCAGCCAGCCGCCCCGTATCGGAAGAGGCGATGTCCCGCATTAAAGGGGTAGGTGAGTTCAAGCTGCATAAATATGGCCGCATTTTTTGCCAGGCTGTTCAGGATTTTCAAACTACACAGAGGTGATGTACATGAGTTCAGCCGATACACAGTATCTGGATATGGTAGAACGGATTTTAAAACAGGGATATTACTCGAATAACCGCACAGGGATACCGACGTATAAACTTCCTCATCAGATATTTCAGTTTGACCTGGAAAAAGAATTTCCCATTCTGACTACGAAATTTGTTGCGTTTAAGACGGCCGTAAAGGAGATTCTCTGGATCTGGCAACTGCAAAGTAATGATGTACGGGAGCTGCAGAAGATGAATTGCCATGTCTGGGATGAATGGATGCGCCCTGATGGAACGATTGGGAAAGCTTACGGGTATCAGATACGTAAATACAAGCAGGTAGATCATTTGCTGGATATGCTGCGTCATGACCCGCAGAACCGGCGGATGATTGTTACGCTGTGGAATATAGATGACCTTCCCGACATGGCATTGCAGCCTTGTGCCTTTCAGACGTTGTGGGATGTCAGCGACGGACGACTCAATTGCATGCTGGTACAGCGCAGCGGCGATATGGGACTGGGCGTACCGTTCAACATGACGCAGTATGCCGTACTCATCCATCTCATTGCCCAGACGGTTGGCCTGAAGCCGGGACTGTTTACCCATGTTATCAATAATGCCCATATTTATGAAAATCATATCGATGCGATGAAAACACAGCTGTCACGGCGCAGTCAGGCTTTTCCGGCGCCCAGGCTCTGTATTAATCCCGATATTCACGATTTCTACCAGTTTACTATTGATGATATCGCCCTTGACGGATATCAGCATTTGGGTAAATTACCAATGGAGGTGGCCGTCTGATGCTGCACATGATTGCTGCTGTGGATAAGGCGCGGGGAATTGGAAAAGATAATCAGCTGCTCTGCCACTTGTCTGCCGATTTAAAGCATTTCAAGAACCTGACTATGGGGCATACAATCATTATGGGACGGAAGACCTTTGAAAGTCTTCCGGGACTGCTGCCGGGGCGGCCACACTGGGTGCTGACCGGACAGAGGGATTATGAAGAAACTCATCCCGGCATCACCGTATTTCACGATATGGATGATATGGTACGGGCTGTCCGGACCGGTGAGGAGTATTTTATCATTGGCGGTGCTTCCTTATACACGGAATTCATGGGGCGTGCTGACAGCCTGTATCTGACGGAAATTGATGCGGAACTGCCGGCAGATACGTTTTTCCCGCCGTTGGACCGGACGCGCTGGCAGGAAGTGGCAAGGGATGCCCATGAGGCAGATGAACGCAATGCTTATCCCTTCTCTTTTGTTCATTATCTGCGTAAATAAAGATTTATACTATGCTTTTATGTCATAATGAAAATAAGAAATTGGTTGACATTGAATGTTTGGTATGATACACTACCTATTAGAGCTAGAGAATAGCTGCATTTGTTTTTTTTAGGAGGATTTTGTTATGCACGGTAAAGTAAAATGGTTCAGCGCAGAAAAAGGTTATGGCTTCATTGAAAGAGAAGATGGCGGCGACGTTTTCGTACACTTCTCCGCTATTCAGGAAGACGGCTTCAAATCCCTGACAGAAGGTCAGGAAGTTGATTTTGATATCGTAGATGGTGCACGTGGTCCGCAGGCTGCTAACGTAGTTAAAGCCTAATCGAGCGCTTTCAGGATATAGACCTTTTAACCGGTAACCTCATGGTTGCCGGTTTTTTTTAGAGTGAAACGGGAAAGATAACATGCAGATGAATTTTACTGCATATTTATTGCATAAAAACTTGAAATATACACGCTTATATGCTATGATATACACATATTCAAGAGAATATACAGGATTGATTGCATATGGAGGGTGAATATATATGAAACACGTCAACAGTTTTGCCGATTATACGGCGGATGAATTAAAAGGCATATTACTTCTGGCAGAAAAAATTAAACAGAATCAGCAGGCTTTCTCTCATTTACTGGATGGGAAAAAGCTGTATACTCTGTTTGAAAAGACATCGAACCGGACATATTTATCGTTCAATATCGGGATGGAAGAACTGGGTGGCAAGTCGTATAATCAGCTCTGGAAAGACAGTAATTTTACTATTGGCGATCTTCCCAGTGAAGTTAAATACGTAGGGCGTAACGTGGACTGCATTATGGGACGTTTCAAAAAATCGGAAACGACCCATGGTTTCATGGATGCTTCGATTGTTCCGGTCATCAACGGCTGTGATAATACGTTCCACCCGACACAGGCGCTGGCCGATATGCTGACGCTGTATGAAAAGACGGGTCATTTTGATGTCAAAGTCTTGTATATTGGAGCCAAGAATAATACGTATAATTCCCTCAGTGAAATTGTTACCATGTTGGGTGGCAAGATGTACGGCCTGACTCCGTTCAGCCAGGTCATGGGCGTCGGTGATGAGTTCTACGAAGGCCTCAAGGCTACAGGTCATTATGAAGAACTGCCTGACAATATCAGTAAGGAAGATTTGAAAAAAGTCGTTGCTGAAGTCGATTGCGTCTACACTGATACGTGGGTCGATATGGAATTTTTCACCAATCCGGACTATGCGGAAAAGAAAAACAAGATTATCGGCATGATGATGCCCTATCAGATCGATGCAGACCTGATGGCAGGTACGGATACGATGGTATTCCACGATATGCCGATTCATCCGGGCTATGAAATTACCCAAGATGTGATGGAACAGCATCTGGAAACGATTCTGGATGAAGCCGAAAACCGCCGCCATGCCGAAAAAGGTCTTCTCGTATACCTCATTACCGGTAAACTTGATTGGTAAATCCTTATATTTGCAATGCCTCTATAAGCCGGAACGTATTATTTCGGATTATAGGGGCATTTTTATCAGCAACTTTTTCAAGAATCTCACGTTTCTCTAATCGGACGGAGTTCCATAAAAAGCGCTTGCAGAAATGATGGTGGATAGGTACAATTTGGTTAGAGTACCGGTGATTATGGAACAAGGAGTGATGTTGATGTATAATTTTGAATTTTATGCTCCCACCCGGGTTGTCTTCGGCAGAGGAACGGAAAGCCAGGCGGGGGCACTCGTGAAAGAATATGGCGGTACGTCTGTTCTGATACACTACGGCGGAGGCAGTGCCGTCCGTTCTGGCCTGATCCAGCGGGTCAGACAGTCTCTGGATGAAGCCGGTGTTTCGTATGTCGAACTGGGCGGTGTCGTCCCCAATCCTCATTTATCACTGGTGTATCAGGGGATTGAACTGTGCCGGAAAGCCCATGTCGATTTCGTCCTGGCAGTGGGAGGCGGCAGCGTCATTGATTCAGCAAAGGCCATCGCCTATGGGCTGGCAAATGATGGGGATGTCTGGGATTTTTACTGCGGGAAACGCAAGCCCCAGGCCTGTATGCCTGTAGGCTGTGTACTGACCATTGCCGTAGCGGGCAGTGTAATGAGCAATAGTTCGGTCATCACCAAAGAAGATGAAGGGCTTAAACGGTCGTGCAATACAAACCTGGCACGGGCAAAATTTGCCATTATGAATCCTGAGCTGACCATGACCCTGCCGGACTGGCAGACCCAGGCCGGGTGTACGGATATTATGATGCACACGATGGAACGATATTTTACGCAAGGTGGCAATATGGAAATTACCGATAGCATAGCGGAAGGATTACTCCGTACGGTAATGAAATATGCCGTCATTCTCCATGCACATCCGGAACAGTATGAAGCGCGGGCAGAAATCATGTGGGCCGGCAGCCTGTCTCATAACGGCCTCACGGGATGCGGCAATGACGGCGGCGATTTTTCCTGCCACAAACTGGAACATGAACTGAGCGGCATGTTTGATGTGACCCACGGGGCCGGCCTGGCAGCTATCTGGGGTACATGGGCACGATACGTCTATCGCGATTGCCTGCCACGGTTTGTGCGGTTTGCCAGACAGGTCATGGGTGTGTCCGAAGGTCCTGACGACAGGGTGGCTTTGGCGGGGATTGAACAGATGGAATCGTTTTATCATTCCATTGGAATGCCCATCTCTATTCACGAATTAGGTATCACTCCTACAGATGATCAGCTGAAGCAGATGGCTCGTCTGTGTGCCAGAGGGTGTGGCGGTCATCAGGGATCGGCAAAAGTTCTGGATGAAGAAGACATGTACCGCATATATAAAGCGGCACTGTAAACAGCCTGAAAATACGTAAAATCGTTAATATGGAAAAGTATACTAGTGCATTTTTGAGGAGGATTTGTATGAAAATAGTAGTAGCTATGCCAGTGACAGAAGAACACAAAAAGTGGCTGAATGCAGCCGCCGGAGATTACCCGGTTTATTTTGCCGATAATCAGGCAGCCGTAGGTGCACAGGTACCGGAAGATGTATTGTCTGATACAGAAATCATCATAGGCAATCTGGATCCTGAACTGGTGAAGAAAGCACCGAATCTGCGCTGGATGCAGCTGAACAGTGCCGGGACTGGTGCGTATATAAAAAAAGGGGTCCTGCCGGAAGGGGCGGTCCTCACCAATGCGACCGGAGCCTACGGACTGGCACTGTCGGAACATATGCTGGCCCAGCTGCTGGCGATGATGAAGAAATTATATGCCTATTATGATAATCAGAAGCAAATCCTTTGGAAAGACGAAGGACCGGTCACATCCGTATACGGGGCCCGGGCGCTGGTCATCGGGTTCGGCGATATCGGCAGTGAATTTGGCAAACGCCTGAAGGCTTTGGGGGCCCATGTGACGGGAATCCGCCGCCGCAGTACGGTAGTCCCGCCGGAAGCAGATGAAATGGGAACGATGGATAAACTGGATGACTATCTGGCTAAGGCGGATATTGTGGCAACCAGCCTGCCCGATACGCCGGCTACATACCATCTTTATAACAAGGAACGCTTCGCGGCGATGAAACAGGGAGCCTGGTTCCTCAATATCGGCCGCGGCAACTGTGTCGTTCAGGAAGATCTGATGGAAGCCGTGAAATCGGGGCATCTGGCAGGTGCTGCTCTGGATGTGACCGATCCGGAACCGCTGCCGGCCGATGATCCTATGTGGCAGGTACCGGGGATTTATATTACACCCCACGTTTCCGGCGGATATCATCTGGCAGAAACGCACAACCGGATTGTGCAGATTGCCTGTGAAAACTTAGAGGCCTATTTCTATGGTGGCAAGATGAAAAATATCGTAGATTTTCAGACAGGCTATAAAAAATAAGGAGGCAAGGAATATGATTCAGACAATAGCTTTTATTGGTGTAGGTATTATGGGAAAACCGATGGTACGGAATCTCATGAAAGCCGGTTTTTCGTTACATATCTTTGCGCGGCACAAAGAAAAAGTCGAAGATGTCATTGCCGAAGGGGCTGCTTTTTATCATTCTATCAAGGAATGCGTGCAAGGGTGTGATGCGGTCATTACCATGGTCGGATTTCCAAAAGACGTAGAAGAAGTGTACTATGGAAAAGATAATATCTTTGATTCGGCCAAAAAAAGAGCGTATTTGATCGATTGCACGACATCCAGCCCGTCTCTGGCAGTCCGGCTTCACGAAGACGGCAGCGAAAAAGGATTTCATGTTCTGGATGTCCCCGTCACAGGTGGTGAAAGCGGGGCTATCAAAGGTATTTTGTCTATGCTGGTCGGCGGAGACAAGGAAGATTACGAAGCTTGCATGCCGATTTTCCAGGCTGTAGGCACCAATATTAATTACCAGGGCCAGGCGGGAAATGGCCAGCATGCCAAAATGGCTAATCAGATTCTCGTGGCCGGTGCCCTGAGCGGTGTCTGCGAAGCACTGGCCTATGGGAAGGCCCGTGGCATGGATTTGCAGGTATTATTCGACTCCCTGTCTACGGGAGCCGGCGGCAGTGCCCAGCTGTCTGCTCTCGGCCCCAAGATTCTTGCCGGAAATTATCAGCCGGGATTTTTTATCAAACATATCATCAAAGACTTAAAACTGGCTTCGCAGGAAGCGGATACATTGGGACTGAAGCTGGATATGGTTCCAGAAGTACTGGATGATTTTGAAGACCTGGCAGCCAAAGGACATGAAAACGAAGGATCCCAGGCTCTGATTAAACATTATATCGATATGGAAAAATAGCACGGTCTGTCCGTAGAACTGATGCGGAGGTAAGCTGGAGTTAAATGAACCTTTTTTCATTTTGCTCCAGCTTTCTTTTTAGGAAGATACGACTTGACAAATCACTCTATTCTTTCTATACTTTGCTTAGTTGAACTTTCAACTAAGCAGGAGGGATGAGATGATGACATTACAGAGTCTTTTATTGCGGGATATAGGAGCTATATACCGTAGTATCCAGTCTGTTATGGAGCTTAGGTTTCGTAATAAGCAGTTACAGCGTGGGCAGTTTATTTTTTTGACGCGCATTTGTGAACATCCGGGTATTAAGCAGATTGAGCTGACACGGATGTGCCGCGTCGATAAAGGGACGACTGCCAAAGCCGTGCGCAAACTGATGGAAGCCGGCTATGTCCTGCGCAAACCTGATTCCCGGGACGGCCGGGCATGGAATCTGTTTCCTACGGTGAAAGCCGGGCAGGTATATGATGAAATCCTGGCGGAAGAAAACCGCGAGCTGGAAGTTTGTTTCCGAGGCATGTCGGCAGAAGAACAGCGTCTGCTATTGGGGCTGATAGAGCGTGTCCAGCAGTCAGTCGAAACAGACTGGCTATTATTTCATGAGTATAAGAATCCTTCTGATATAGGAAAGGGAGGCGTATGATGGAATTCAGGAAAGCACAGGAAAATGATACGATGCGCATTATGGAACTAATCCGGCAGGCCAAGGCTTTTTTAAAGGCAAACGGTGTCGATCAATGGCAGGATGGATATCCGGAACAAGAGGATATAGAAAGAGATATACGGGATGGAATCGGATATGTCATGACTGATGACGGTATTATTATGGCTTATACGGGAATCGATTTCCGCGGGGAACCGGCTTATGACTCTTTAAAGGGAACATGGCTGAATGAGGAACCGTATGCCGTCATTCACAGAACTGCCGTAGATAATGCTGTCAAAGGCAGGGGACTGGCGCAGCAGATCTTTGCCGAAACAGAACGGATTGCCCGGGAACGGGAAGTATATAATATCCGTATCGATACGGATGAAGACAATAAAATTATGCGGCACATCATTGAAAAAATGGGATTTACCTATTGTGGTGTTGTCATTTTTGCCAATAGTCACAAGATTGCCTTCCAAAAATGCGTTTAGCCGGACCGGGACCGGTAATAATCTGCAGAGAAATAGCCGGAGACACATGTTTGAGCGTTGCTTATCAGG